>NZ_JANQDF010000136.1:0-34514 GCF_029891675.1 Anabaenopsis tanganyikae CS-531 | reverse complement strand
ACCTGTTGACAAAGTGCTAAACCTTGATTCCAAGCGTGTCTGGCTACTCCTGCGTGTTGCGCCAGTAGTAGTCGTTGTTGCTTGTTAACTTTGAGTTGAGTTTTGAATCCTAGTAGCATACAGTAATTTTACTGCAATTTTGTCACCAAGCGAAAAGATGACAGGAAATTTTGAGCGCATGTGAGTATTTATGAGTATTAGTTAAGAAAACAGTAACTAGCTACTAACCCTTGACCCAGGAAAATCTACATTCCTGACCTGGACAGGTAAAATTTACAGTTTTATCCCCGGTGAAAACAGAAAACTGCTATTTAAAATATCGGGAGTCAGTGTCAGTAGGTGCCTTCCCACAGCACAAGATAACTGGGATTTTACTTCTAGGGAACTTACTTACTATTTAAGTCCCCAAACGGGGAAGATTCTGCGCCTCTGGGAAAATCCCTGGACAGGTGAAACAGTACCTGTTATGCATGTAGCAAATAATCCGGTACAGGGAAAATTTCAAGGTAAATTTCCCGCGCAAGTTGAGGGAGATACTACAACTTTTGTTTTTGATATTTTTCCTACCTATCCTAATCCCTTGGGCGCAAATCCCAAGTTTGCTGAATATAGCCCATATCCCATTTATCAGGCTTCGGAACTATTTAAGTTGGCTGTAAGGTCACTGATTTTACACACTTACCCTGCTTACTTCAGGATGAAATTAATACTCGTGTTCCTCTGTACAAGGAAGCCCCAAATGCTTTGTTAGATGCTGAGGATATGACCTCGTGGCCGTACTTTCAAAAACACTTTCAGGCTTACCTGGCTGGTGCAATTTTCCCCTTACCCGAAGCCGAAAGGTTATAATCGTTAAAATTTCTGCATATTGTGACTCTTGGGGTCAAAGCCCCTAGAAAACCGCGTGCTCTCATCATAGCAAGCCCCAGTTAAATCAGCTCCATACAACTTGGTTAAATTCAATTTCGCCCCCCGGAGATTCGCCTGGGTCAGTTTCACTCCAGATAAGTTAGCCCTGGTTAAGTTGGCTCGCGCTAAATTGGCTTGACTCAGGTCTGCTCCCCACAGTTTGGCTTGGGCTAGGTTGGCTTGACTCAGATCTGCTCCCCACAAGTTAATTCCCGGTAGGTAGGCGGCTATGAGCTTGACTCTACTTAAGTGGGCAGCGGGGAAATACCTCTGGCCTGCGTTATAAAGTCTGATTAGTTCGTTAGCATCCATGAGTTTCTTGTGTGAAATCTCTATTTCTAGGATAGTCTGCAATGGTTTTTAACGCAGAGGGGCGCAAAGGTACGCAAAGGTACGCAAAGGTTATTTTTTCAGGGAGATTACTTCAAAATCAAAGGCACCAATTAGGCGGTTATCAATGTAAACCTGTATTTGATGCTGACCACCAGGATCTCCAGGAACCATTGTCCAAAAGTTATCAATAGTACCGTCAGTAGTATACACTGTCCGGGTTGTTACAGCTTGCATACTATCAGCTGATAAGGACAAGCTTTCACCATCCTCTGTAGCCCATGTTTCTGGAGGTTTTGGCAATCGCAGCACTTCTCTCCATGTCACCTGACCTCGGTAATTCTTTAGTTGAATCCTCCATCCGTATTTACCACCTTGGTATAATAATACTCTGGTTGTCGGAGTAAAGTTACTTTGACCTTGGGGGTCAACTCTGAGTACTCCAAACTCTGCTTTACTGGGGGTAATCAGTTGCCTGCTGCTGGAGTGATGGGACTCTCTACCATTATCTGCTAAAGAAGGCAAGGCTGTAGACGCTATGAACCCACATATCAAGATGGAAGATGTTATTACAATCCTCCCAGCCCAATTTCTATTTACCACAGCAAATCTTTTTGGTCGGTTACTGCTATATATTCATCTATTCTACTTGGTTTCCGGGGTCATTACCACAATAATTCCGAATCAAGGCGACAGGTGTATTTCCAAAATGACTATGTACAGAAATTTTTGTAACCATTCTGTACCAGGGAACACCGGAATACAAAAATATTCTGTATAGGGGTTTATAAATGGTTTACATAAATTACATGACATTGCCGTTATGAACATTACTATATATGGATAAGTTGCCGGAAGTATTTTCTCAATAAATAGTTATCATCAGTAATGGTCTATCTATTGTTAGTGTGAGTTGGCAACATATAATTTTACTTATATGACCTATCTAATATTTATTTAATAATTACCTGTTGCCCACCACAAGTGTTGAATGTTAAGAAAGAGGTGATAAAAATAGCCCAAAATATGGTAAATTTTGGGCGAAGGATTAAAATAAATTAATTGATAATGATTATAAATTCATTTCCCAAGATTGTCAAAGACATCCTCAGACCGTTGCCAAAAATGGAAGACCCCGAATACTATAAACTGCGTAACTATGCCCTAGATTTTCTCTTTAACAGATTTGCTCACGATGATGTGGGTTAATTTTGTTCAAAGTTGTGTTTCTGATTGTTGCACCTGTTCACCAGGACTAGGGAAGGAAACTGGATCAAGGGATGGACTAGGGGAATTTAACTGCGGTTGTTGCGATGACGCTTCCATATTGCTATCACTGAAGTAGGAGCCAACAATCTTGTCATAGTTAGAAGCAACTGCTAAAAATACGCCACCTAAAATATAAATGGGTAGGGGAAGGTTGAATTTTTTTAACCAGTCAAACAGTTCTGCTACAGCAAATAACAATAAAAAACAAGCCAGCCAAACCCTCATTTTTCTCTCCCCTGTGTGCAACTGTATTTTTAGGGTGAGGGCAAATACTCACCCTGATTTATTGGTTAAATATATCACGTTGTTTTTAAGCCGGTTTATGAGCAATAAAATACTTGCTCATGAAGTGTACCTGGGTGGAAATATTCTCAAAACCAGCTTGCTCTAAACGTGCTACTAGGTCATCATGTGTATAATCCCGATAGTAAGGTTCATGAAACAGTAGGGGGAAAGATTCCATGTTTACAGCAAATTCAGGTGAGTCACTCATTTGAATAGAATCACAAATGACAAACACTCCCCCGGGTTTTGTGACTCGGAAACATTGTTCAATCACTGTTTGACGCACTTTTGCTGGTAACTCATGGAAGAGGAAGACGGAAGTTACCCCATGGAAGTAGTTGTTTAAGTAGGGTAACTCTTCAGCGTTAGCTTGTAAGAGTTGGGGTAACTCTCCAGGAATTTCCGAGAGTTGTTGATTGGCTTTGCGTAAATATGCTGGTGATAAGTCCACACCATACAAGGATGCTTGAGGTAGAGACCCCCGGAGCATCCTTAATGTTCTTCCAGTCCCACAAGCTACGTCTAAAACACGTATTTGTTTTGCTGGTAGGGAATTAAAGGCTTTTAACCCCTGCTTTAAAGGGGACAGTATCCGCCGTCGCATGGGGTCAGCTGTGCCACTAAACAGGATTTCTACCTGTAAATCATATAGGTTGGCGGAATTGTCGCTTAAATAGCCGTTGGTTTGGTTATGGAAGTTCTGCACATAGTAGCTGGGATAACCATCTGTTTCTATTTCTGGGGAAAATTCTTGATGTTTTTTTTGTGCAGACCGCTCCCAGATTTGCGGTAGCTCTAGGCATACCATGGGATAGTAACGGAAAAAATCCGACCATGGGTGATAAAATAGCAGGCTTTCGGGATATACTCCTTTTTCTGTATCTTGCCAATCTGTTTCTAGTAACTGATTTATTCTTTGCTGTAGTTTGAATAAAACCTCCTCAGTTATGGGTTTCCCCCTTTGTCCTAGGGTGGGATGAATCAGATTCATCAGCCTTGAACTTAAAGTTTTGTGAATTACACCAAAATAAGTTTTACCTTGTTGAAAGGCTTGATAACTCAGCTTAGTTAAAGTCTCAGACATGAAAATACTCGGGTATTGAAGGGGATTTATTACTTTTCTCAATTATATGTAAAAAATTGTAACGAACAAAACTCTCTGTGTGAGATCATGGCTAACTGGACAAAATGTAAATTTTTGTAAATAAAGTCCAATTCTGTAACCAAAGTTACAGAATTGTTGTTAATATAGTGGAGTAGTAAATGACCATTGATTACGAGAACCATAAGGGGGACTGTGTTATGTCTATTCAAGATAGAAGTCGGATGTTGGCCATGCGTCAATATCAACAAGTGAAAAACCGTCAGCAGTCGATGCTAATGCGTGCGGCACAAGAACTCGGTCTTCCTGAAGAATTATCGGAGTACTGGAGTCCCATTCAAGGGAAAATTGACCCCACCACGCGCTTAATTTATGAAAGTAGCCATGCTGCTATGAGCTAGTCTCAAGATGATTAAAGTTCCTGTCTACCAAATTTTTGACTGTGATTAGTAAAAAAAAGCCACCCTAGCAGGGTGGCTAAATGTTCACTGCTAAATTAAGTTAGCAGTCGTAATAGAGGTAAAACTCATAGGGGTGAGGACGTAGCTGCATCTGCTTAACGTCATTAGCTAGTTTGTAGTCAATCCAGTTTTGGATGAAGTCTTCTGAGAAAACGCCTGTTTCTGTCAAGAAAGCATGATCATTTTCTAATGCTTCCAATGCTAATTCTAGGGAACCCGGAGTTGAAGGAACTTTCGCCAGTTCTTCTGGAGAGAGTTCATAGATGTTTTTATCTAAGGGTTCACCGGGATGAATTTTGTTTTTGATACCATCTATACCAGCGCAGAGCATGGCTGCAAATGCTAGGTAGGGGTTAGAAGTAGCATCAGGACAACGGAATTCTAAGCGCTTGGCTTTGGGGTTGTCGCCAGCTAAGGGAATCCGTACGGAGGCAGAACGGTTACCTTGAGAGTAAGCTAGGTTAACCGGTGCTTCATAACCAGGTACTAGGCGCTTGTAAGAATTAGTTGTGGGGTTGGTGATGGCTAAAAGTGCGGGTGCGTGCTTGAGGATACCACCAATGTAGTACAGGCCCATTTCACTCAAACCAGCATACTTGTCACCAGCAAATAGAGGTTTGCCATCTTTCCAAATGGATTGGTGACAGTGCATACCAGAACCATTATCGCCAAAAATTGGCTTGGGCATAAAGGTTATGGTTTTGCCGTATTTCTTGGCAACATTCTTGATGACGTATTTATAAGTCATCAACCAGTCAGCTGCTTGTATTAGTGTACCAAAGCGGAAACCTAGTTCGCACTGACCACCGGTGGCGACTTCGTGGTGTTGTTTCTCAATGGGTACGCCACAATCTCTCATGGTCAGTAGCATTTCGGTACGGATGTCTTGGAAGCTATCCGCGGGTGATACTGGGAAGTAACCTTCTTTGAAGCGTGTTTTGTAACCCAAGTTGGGGCTTTCTTTTCTCCCAGTATTCCAAGCACCTTCTACTGAGTCTACATGGTAGTAGCCTTCATGGGCGTTTTGGTCAAAACGGACATCATCAAAGATAAAGAATTCTGCTTCAGGCCCAAAGAATGCTGTATCACCAAGTCCGGTAGAAACTAAGTAGTCGATCGCCTTTTGAGCAATCACACGGGGACAACGGTTGTACCATTCCCCTGTCCGCGGTTCTTTAATACTACAAACTATACTTAATGTTGGCTCTGTCATGAAGGGGTCGATCCAAGCTGTGTTGGAGTCGAGTACCATCATCATGTCTGATTCGTTGATGCTTTTCCAACCCCGAATGCTGGAACCGTCAAAGGGTACGCCATCTGAGAAGGAACTTTCATCGATTTGGTCATGGTACATAGTTAAATGTTGCCAAGTACCTAGTGTATCGATGAATTTCAGATCAATCATCTGAATTTTTTGGTCTTGAATCATCTTCAAGACTTCTTGTGGGGTTGTCATTTTTACTCCTTCTCTACCAATTTCCTAAAGTAAAACTAGAATCTTCCAAAGCATCCTCACCCAGATGATCTGAATTAAGTTGTTGATGACACACTTGGAATATCATAAATCCTGGACATTAAAGAATTTTGTAGTTTTTGTTACAGCTTATCTGGATTACAGGTTATATTAACCTTTTCCGGAACATCTGCACAAAACTTAAACTTCATCTCATCAGGGGTCAACTTTGGCATAAAATCCTTAATTAGCGGGTAATCTGTTTTTGTGCGGCATTTTATTTTAATTAGAATGGCACAAAAATTTACCGGTGCATGACTGCAACCAAATTAATATCAAAAGATAGCATTTATTGGGAGAAGAAAGAATGCGTGATGCAGTAACAACCTTGATTAAGAATTATGACGTTGCTGGAAGGTATTTTGACCGGAATGCGATCGACAGTTTAAAATCTTACTTTGAAAGTGGTACGGCACGGGTACAAGCTGCTGCTGCGATTAACTCTAATGCGGCGGCCTTGGTTAAACAAGCTGGTTCTAAGTTGTTTGAAGAACAACCAGAGTTGATTCGTCCCGGCGGAAATGCTTATACAACCCGTCGTTATGCGGCTTGTCTGCGGGATATGGATTATTATCTGCGCTATGCTACTTATGCCCTGGTTGCAGGTAACATGAATGTTTTAGATGAGCGGGTACTCCAAGGACTGCGGGAAACTTATAATTCTTTGGGTGTACCTATTAGCCCTACGGTTTTTGGTATCCAGATTCTCAAGGGTTTGGTTAAGGAACAAGTTGCAGCTGCTGGTATTGCTGATACTAGCTTTGTTGATGAACCTTTTGATTATATGACTCGTGAGTTGAGCGAGCAGGATGTTTAGAAATTAATTTTTGAATCAGGGATAATATAACCACCGCACTTTGGCTTTTTTGACAAGGTGCGTTTATTGTTTTTAATGTGACATGAGAACCCAAATTTACAATGATTTAGGAGAGTTAATTTAATTGGTGAAGCAGCGACTTGATACGCTATTAGTAGAGTTAAATTTATGTAGTTCCCGCGCTTTAGCACAGCGCTTAATTCAAGCAGGGGAAGTAACGGTTAATCAGCAGATGGTAGATAAACCAGGGACGGAGGTTGATACTACTGCGGAAATTAAGGTAAAACAGCGATCGCGTTTTGTGTCTCGCGGTGGGGAAAAACTGGCTAAAGCTTTAGAATTATTTACAATCCCCGTGGAGGGTCGCATCTGTTTAGATGGGGGTATTTCTACCGGTGGTTTTACTGATTGTTTACTCCAAGCTGGGGCGAAAAAAGTTTACGGTATAGATGTGGGTTATGGTCAAGTTGACTGGGGTTTAAGAAATGACCCGCGGGTGATATTAAAAGAACGTACTAATTTACGTCATCTTACACCCGCAGAGTTATATACTGATGAGCAAATACCTGATCTGGCGGTGGTGGATGTATCGTTTATCTCCCTAACCAAGGTTTTACCAGCTTTGTGGAAATTAACCCAATGTCCCCGGGATGTAGTATTACTAGTTAAGCCACAGTTCGAGGTGGGAAAATCCCGTGTAGGTAAAAAGGGTGTTGTCAGGAACCCTGATGACCAAGCTGATGCTGTTTTCCAGGTGTTACAAGTGGGTTCTCAATTGGGATGGAAGTATCAGGGCTTAACTTGGTCGCCTATTACCGGCCCAGCTGGTAATATTGAGTATCTTCTCTGGTTAGGAATGGATGGGGAAACACCACCGCCTGATTTAGATATAATTCAGCAAATGACAAAATCAGCCATGGTAGATTTTCGGAGAGTTTAAACGTCGTAAATAAGACACTCTAGTGCGTCTGGATGTTTTTCACAGTAGGTTTCTAGAGCAGTTTTGCGGTGTCGTTGAGCTTGTTGCTGATGGGCTTTTTCTGCTTGTAGTTCTTCGACGATATCCCACGCTACAGCACAGCTGGCGGAATTGTCTCCTTGAGTTTCGCAGGTTTGACGAGCTTCCACAATAGATTCTAGGATAGCTTCATCTAGGGTTTTATTGCCGGAGTTAACAGCAGATTGAACAGCTTCTAGGGATGTTGTCATGATATTTTCACCTTGATTGATGAATATTGACTGTTAGCTTTATAGGACTTCAAAAGCTTATATTTCTAGTGTAGATAAGCTGATGAAAATGGTTTGGTAGTGAATCCCCGTCTGGAGGTAAAAAGCCAAAAATATCAAAAGAAATTTTGACGATGGCTCTAGTTTTTTTGCCTTCGTTTTTATTTCTGTTGTTTCCTCAATTTTGCACCCAAAATTCTCAAGTCAAGAATCACCGATAGCGTAGGGTGGCGTAAGCCATACTTTTAGGTGGGTGAGTATGTCAATATTTTGTTGCTAGTTCTTGTTGTAGGCGGTAGAGAATTGTATTGTGGTCAACCTGAGATAGAATTTCTTCAATTACTGTGCTAGCTCCTAATTCTCCCCAAGTACAACCTTTTTCTAAGTAGACTTGAGCGGCTTTACCTACTGTGTATGCACCATAACCCGCAATACCAGATTGAGCGATCGCAGTTCCAGCATAAGCTGTAATATTGAGGGGATTTTCACCACTAGCGATCGCCGCTGTGGTTTTACCTAAACCCACCATCATACTACTGGCGATTTCTCCTAACAGCAACCCACCGGAACTTAAGAAAATGGTCTTTAAGATTTTGCTGGCTTCGTAGCTAGTCATGGGTAAGCCATACAACCTTGCTAGAGAACGAATTAAAACTAAATCAGCGATCGCACCACAGATAACATCCAAAACTGGTACTGGATTTAATCCTACTGCCAAAGCCTTATATTTAGTGAATTTCCAAATAATATCTTCAGCTTCTTGGTTGCGGAATTCCATAGTTTTTTCAGCCATGGTTGCTGATGCATCCCGAGCTTGAATCAGTGCATTTAGAGCTAGAAGCGATCGACCTTCCCGATTGAGAATAGATAAAATTGTCTGTTGTAGTTCCTCCACCAGGGGGGGTGGTGTTTCCCACTCATAGGTCACCCGACCATCTGGCCATTCTACCCGCACTTCTAGGGGTGCTGGTTCCGCGGACACCATAACAATTTCATCTGGTAGTAAAGGCGGTGCTTGGGGGTATCCTGCGCCTAGCTGTTGCAAATTGTGATAGATTGCTGTGCGGTCTGTTTCTGGATATAAATCTATTTTATTAAATACTAAAATCAGGGGTTTTTGTGCTTGTCTTAGCTCTAATAATGCGCGATACTCAAGGCGCGTAATATCACCTGAAACCACAAACAAAATTAAATCAGCTTGTTTGCTTACTTCTCGCGCCATTGTTTCCCGTGCTTCCCCCGCAATTTCATTGAGTCCAGGCGTATCAATTAACTCAACTAATACCTTACCTCCCGGTTGCCAACGCACAGAACGCGGCCACTGAGTTACACCGTTGAGCGGTCCTGTTTGCAGGATTTTCGCCCCCAGTAAAGCGTTTAATACTGCTGACTTACCCCGACTCACCAAACCAAAGGCTGCAATTCTAATCACATTCGAGTCTAGTTTGCTCAGGGTAGAGTTTAAGGTTTCTAATTCTGGTTTGAGCAACCCCAGTAATTCTGGGTGGGAGCTAAACTTTCCCGACTGGCGATAGCTTCCGTGGCGTAGCCCTAGATGTCCATACCAAGATAGTGCTTGTCTAAGACTAGCACGGGCGCGGTTTAAGTGAGTTTCTTGGAGATTACGCACAAGGTAAGCTTAGGTATGGGAAATGGGGGCAAAAAGCTAGATTCTATCTACCATTTTACCATTGAAAATAGGTTAATGATATTTTTATTGTAAATTGTAACAACACCATGATATGGTGAGAGCAAATAAATCAAAGTCCTTTCCATTGTTCAGTAGTCAGCAGGTCGGAGTAATCTCCCAGGTCGCAATCTCTACAGCTACGCCACGCAAGCTATCGGTAGTTCATATATCTGGCATTGTCCACCCTAAAATTTAGCTTTAGCCTTTGGGTAATTAGAAGTATTTCAAGCTAGTTACAGCAGAAAACCAAAGTAACTGTAATTCCTTTTGGATGTAGGACTCAATCAGTTAAGCCTGGAGATTTGGCTTTTTGTGAGTTGATCCGAGCTATTTACCTGGTCAGCATTTCCCCACAGAGGTAGGTTATTGGGAGTGCGCCAAAATACTGGTAATTTATTTGATATGAATAACAACCCTAGGAGGAAATTTGAAGGTATCAATTTTGCGGCGAGAGTGGTTTTCTAACACTCGACAGGATATCATGGCGGGGGCCGTTGTGGGACTAGCTTTGATTCCAGAAGCGATCGCCTTTTCCATTATCGCCGGGGTTGATCCCAAAGTCGGGCTTTACACCTCATTTATTATTGCCGTGATCACCGCCTTTTTAGGAGGTAGACCGGGGTCAATTTCCGCGGCCACGGGCGCAATGGCGCTATTAATGATTGATTTAGTCAAAGATCATGGCTTACAGTATTTATTCGCCGCCACCCTCTTAACCGGGGTGTTTCAAGTTGTGTTTGGCGTGCTCAAACTGGGTCGCCAAATGAAATTTGTACCCAGAGCGGTAATGATTGGCTATATTAACGCCTTAGCGGTGTTAATTTTCCTGGCCCAGTTACCCCAACTCACCAACGTTCCCCCCACAGTATATATATTAACCCTCCTGTCTTTGGTAATTATTTACATTTTACCCCGCTTTACCAAAGCAGTACCCTCCCCCTTAGTAGCTTTAGCAGTGATGACGATCGCCGCCATGGCGCTAAAACTAGAAGTTCCCACAGTGGGGGATATGGGAGAACTACCCAAGAGTTTACCCTTGTTTGCTTTACCCCAAGTCCCCTGGAACCTGGAAACCTTAAAGATTATTTTGCCCTATTCCCTCACCTTAGCGATCGTGGGTTTATTAGCTTCCTTCCTGACTGCTGCTTTAGTGGATGAACTCACAGATACACCCAGCGATAAAAACCAAGAAGCTAAAGGACAAGGTATTGCTAATATCGTCACTGCCTTCTTTGGCGGCATGGCAGGATGTGGGATGATTGGACAATCGGTAATTAATGTCCAGTCTGGTGGTAGGGGGAGACTCTCCACCCTTGCGGCCGGAGTTTTCCTATTAATTGCTATTTTATTTTTACAGGATTGGGTCAGACAAATGCCCATGGCTGCATTGGTAGCCGTAATGATTATGGTGTCTATTGGTACGTTTCGCTGGTCATCCTTTCAGAATATTCGCCGCATCCCCACCACGGAAACTGCGGTCATGTTAACCACAATGTTTGTGACTATTTTTACCCGAAACTTTGCCCTGGGGGTAGTTACCGGTATCGTCATGAGTACTTTATTCTTCTCTAACAAAATTGCTCAGTTAGTGTTTGTGGATAAAGTGCTGAGTGAGGACGGTTCCCATTGCACATATAAGGTAGCTGGTCAAATTTTCTTTTTATCACGAGATGAATTTCTCGCTGCTTTTGATTTTACCGAACTAGTGGAGCGGGTGACTATTGATCTGACTCATGCTCACCTGTGGGACCAAGGAGCAGTGGAGGTACTTGATAGAGCAGTGCTGAAATTTCGCCGTAATGGTGCAGATGTGGAAGTCCTAGGACTAAATGAAGCTAGTGCAACCTTGCTGAATAAATTGGCTATGTATCCTAAAGCCGATGGTTTGAACAAACAATAGTATTTTAACAGCATCATGAAAAATATTTTACTTTGTACCGATGGCTCGTTTTTTGCAGAAAATGTTTATAAATATGGTGCTTGGTTTGCTCTCAAGTTTGGTTGTCACATTAATGTTTTATTTGTGACTGATATTCGTAGCCAACAAGTAGCTTCTACTGGTAACCTCAGTGGTACTATTGGACTAGGGAGCGCTGAAAACTTATTGCATGAGCTGGTCAATTTAGAACATCAAAAAGCCAAGCTGAATAATCAACGCGCTAGATTGATTTTACAAAATGCTGCGGCAATTCTCAAAGCTGAAGGTGTCACAGATGTCCAGTTAACCAATAAAACGGGGTTTTTGGTAGATTGTTTTGATGAGTTTGAGAAAGATGCAGATTTGATTGTTTTGGGGAAACGGGGAGAAGGTGCAGAATTTGCTTCTGGTCATTTAGGGGCTAATATAGATCGCATTGTGCGCAGTAGTACTAAACCATGCTTAGTTACACCGCAGGAATTTAAACCAATTTCCCGCCTGTTAGTGGCTTATGATGGTAGTGTTACGGGTAACAATATTCTCCAATTTTTAGCCGCTTATCCTGTATTGAAAGATTTAGAAATTCATTTGCTGACTGTGGCTAAAACTGGGAAGCTGGAAACGGCAACTCAAACACAACATCAAGGTAAGCTATATTTGCAAACCGTTGGATATGAGCCAGTTTGTAGTGTTTTAGAGGGTGACCCAGAAACGGTTATCACTAATTATATTCACCAAGCAGATATTAGTTTTTTGCTCATGGGCGCTTACGGTCACAGTCGCATTCGCCATTTAGTCATTGGGAGTACCACCGCTCAACTGCTCAGAAGTACCAAGATTCCTCTATTGTTATTCCGTTAGCTGACTGCGCTGTATTCCCACGCTTCTCAGCGGATGTTTGTCAAGTCATGATTAGTGTATCGAATATTCTTTTACCCCACCCTAACCCTCCCCTTGTAAGGGGAGGGGACTGGATTTGATTGTTTGGGTTCCCCATTCCCCATTCCCCATTCCCCGTTCCCTGTTCCCTGTTCCCTGTTCCCTGTTCCCTAAGATAAAAATTACCTGTTTAATAGTTTCCAAACAACCTCTAAGCGTGGGTTGTTTGACTATCTCAAAAAAAGCTTTAATTTCAGGCTTTCTCGGTTGTGGGAGGGAGCGCAATGGGACTTAATTCTAGTTCTGGGTGGTCTCCCTTAACTTGGTCTAGGTTCCACTGGTTTTTAAACAACAGTACGGGACGCTCCCAACGGTCTTTCACCACAAAGGTGTTAAATAAACGCCCGACTTTATCCAAAATATCCCAACCTCCAGTTACCCAACGCGCTACTGAATAAGGTAAAGCTTCTAAGTAGGTCTCCACTCCGTACTCATTGACTAGACGAAACTGCACTACTTCAAACTGCAGTTGACCAACGGCTGCTAAAATGGGGTTACGTTTGCTTTCATCTGTGGAGTGTAAAATTTGTACGGCTCCCTCTTCTTGTAGTTCTGTTACTCCTTTATTAAAATTCTTATATTTCGTTGGGTCGGCATTCCTCAAGTAAGCAAATAGTTCTGGGGAGAAGGAGGGTATACTGGGATAAATCAACTTTTCGCCCATGTAAACAGTGTCTCCAATGGCAAATGTCCCCGGGTTATTTAAACCTACTACGTCCCCTGGATATGCTACCTCTACTGTGTCTCTTTCTTGGGCGAATAACTTCTGAGGGTGGGAAAGGCGCACTGTTTTACCTGTGCGCGCATGGTTAACTACCATATCTTTTTCAAATTTACCAGAACACACCCTTAAAAAGGCAATGCGATCGCGGTGTTTGGGGTCCATGTTAGCTTGTAATTTGAAGACAAAGCCAGAAAACTCTGGATATGTCGGGTCAATTTTACCTTTGTTACTTTCATGGGGGGTGGGTTTGAGTCCATATTCTAAAAAGGACTTGAGAAACAATTCTACCCCAAAGTTATTCATTGCACTGCCAAAAAACACCGGGGTCATTTGACCTCGATGCACTGCTTCTAGGTCTAGGGTTGGTCCCAAACTATCCAAAATCTCTAATTCTTCTTGCAGTTGGTGATACAAATTTTCACCTACAAGGGACTCAATTCTGGGGTCATTGGCGGCGATAATAGTATCTGTGGCTTTTTTTGTACCATGGTCGCCACTCTTTTGAAACAGATGTACTTGCTGGTGTTGACGGTCAAAAATCCCTTGAAATTGGTCTCCTGTGCCAATTGGCCAATTAATTACATAGGTTGACAGTCCCAATTCCCGCTCAATTTCATCAATGAGTTCTAAAGGCGACATACTGGGACGGTCTAGTTTATTAATAAATGTAAAGATAGGTAGGGAACGCAGTCGGCAAACTTCAAATAATTTGCGGGTTTGGGTTTCTAGCCCCTTGGCTGCATCAATGAGCATGACTGCATTATCCGCAGCTGCCAAGGTTCTGTAAGTATCTTCACTGAAATCTTGGTGTCCTGGTGTGTCTAAAAGATTGAGAAGAGAATTTTGATACTCAAATTGTAATACTGTGGAGGTGATGGAAATCCCTCTTTGTTGCTCCATGGCCATCCAGTCTGAGGTGGCGTGGCGTTGGGAACGACGAGCTTTGACGGAGCCAGCTTGTTGAATTGCTCCCCCGTAGAGTAGGAGTTTCTCGGTGAGTGTGGTTTTACCCGCGTCTGGGTGAGAGATAATCGCAAAGTTGCGCCGGCGTTCTATTTCTTGCGGGGCGATCGCATCCCGTAATTCTGTTTGCATAAGTTGAAAATTTTCACCCACTGCTCTATTGTCAAACCGATGTAGTCTATCTTCAGACAAGCTGTATGATCATGCAAGACAAGCAATCATTAGAGCAGTCCTATGGTGGCCACTGATCACCAATTTTGATGCTAAATAACCTAATTTTTTTCAAGCTACAAAGCTGCACGGCTGAAAGACAAAAAGTTTTTACATTTTCCTTTTCTGATTATACAACTAAATCCACTGTTTTCACTTCCCCAGTCCCAGGAAGAAACTACCACCAAATGCGATCGCCATGTTCATCTAGCCTTGCTGCGCGAATCACATCAGAAATTTCTTCTGCGTCTTTGACATGGTGGAGTGCTTTCTTTGTGCCATCAGGATACTCTACCACAAAGTACGTTGGGACTGTAATCTGGTCGCCTGTGATATCTGGCACATTTACGGCTATCTGTTGGGCTTTTTCCTCTAGGGTTTTAGACTCGTCTATAACATCCCCTGGGTTGGCGGTTAAGTTTCTTTCTTTGACTGTTGCTGCTGCGTCTTGATCGTCGTCACTGACTGGCTGATCTAGATTGTTGAGTTTCTTAGTCATGATGTTTTACCTTGGGGAAAATTTATACATCTACTAAGAACAATCTAAAAAATTATCCCTGTGATGAGTTCCTTCTCTAGAGGGAGAAAAACACAAAAAACAGGTTATTCGGCGCAGTTGACAATTAAGTGTGTGAGGGCATCAATCAGGCGATCGCCTTCCATGGGTATAATGTCTTTACCATGCATAATTTCTTGAGTAGTCACGAAGTGGACTAAGGAGCCAATGAGAATTCTGGCTGTGGCTTCGGGGTCAGGTATTTTTAATTCCGGGTGAGCTGCTAAATATTTACTGATGGTCTCTATGGCTGGTTTAGCGATGCTGTAAATAAAAACCTGGGCTAACTCGGGAAACCGCGCCGACTCCCCCATTAACAGCCGCTCAAATGACTGATATTCTTTATCTTTGACCATCTGCTCTAAGGCGGTCACTGCTAACCGCCGTAGGACAACATAGGGTTCTCCATGTAAGGGTTGTGACCCCAATATGGAGTAAAACCTTTTTCTGGCTAATTTCTCAATTAATGCTTTAAATAATCCTTTTTTATCTTGAAAGTAACTGTATACTGTTGCTTTAGAAACTCCTGCTGCTTCTGCTACCCTATCCATACTCGCTGCTGCATACCCACGAGCTAAAAATTCTTGCATCGCCCCTTGCAAAATTTTTTCCATTTTCTCTACTGAGTTCGAGCGGTCAGTTTCTCCACCTTTTGGGCGTATCATGTGCCAATAGTCCTTAACATTATCAATATTTTCACACTTTTGTTAGTAATCCCTTGACTAAACTACTCGGTTTAGTATAATTCTATTATAGAACTAAACCGTTTAGTTTTGTATTTTGGAGTTCATTCTGGGGATTATGTAACCATAGCAGCGATTCCTAGTCTACAGAGGAAAAATGTAGGTAATGACCACAAAGAAACTATCTATCTCTCGTGTACAGACTAATACCTCAGTGAAAATTTTGAGTTAGTGGAGTGGAAAGCCATGATTATGTCCAAAATTCACCGGACAGTATCACATCTATTTTCTCTGGTGAGTGATAAAAGAGAGTTAGGCGGGACATTTACCAAAATAGGATTTTTTCTGATTTGAATCAGCGTATTTGGAATTGCTTAAAAGGTATGCTATTGTGCAAAACTCAAAGCTAGATCGAGCCATATCCTCCCCATCGATTTTACGTCCGCCCCTTGTTATAGCCATTATTGTATCTTTAACTGTAATCGGTACTAGTGTTTATACGGTATTTAAATTCCAGGATAAATTAAATCAAAATGAGTCCAGCCCAGCAGCAATAATCCCTGAGTTAACAACCGTAACAGCACTAGGACGCATCGAACCAAAAGGACAAGTGATTAAAATTTCTGCTACCATGTTGCCGGAAGGAAGTCGGGTAGAAGAACTTTTAGTCACAGAGGGCGACAGGGTAAAAGCAGGGCAGGTGATAGCGATTTTAGACAGCCGCGATCGCCTGTTGGCGGCCTTGCAAGAGGCTGAGGAACAAGTGAAAGTAGAACAGGCGAACTTAAAGCGCATCAAAGCAGGTGCTAGACGTGGAGAAATTTTAGCACAACAAGCGATAATTGCCGGCTTAGAGGCAGAACGCCAAGGTGATATTGCAGCCCAAGAAACCACTGTAGCCCGATGGCTGGCGGAAGTGGGGAATGCGGCGATAGAAAACCAAAGATATGAAGAACTGTATAAACAAGGGGCAATATCAGCCTCCCAAAGAGACAGCAAGAGCTTAAAACTGGAAACAGCCCAGAAAAATTTACAAGCAGCACAAACACAGTTAACTCGCACTCAGTTAACTAGCCAGGAAAAAATTAACGCAGCTAGAGCAACACTTAATAGCATAACTGAAGTGCCACAGGTGGATATCGAAGCAGCTCAAGCCGAAGTGAATCGGGCTATAGCAGTTATGAAGCGGGCCCAAATCAATCTCCAGCAGGCTTATGTGCGATCGCCTCAAGATGCACAAATATTAGAGATCCATTCCCGTCCGGGAGAATTAATTTCAAGTAACGGTATTGCTGACATTGGGCAAACCAGCCAGATGTATGTAGTTGCGGAGGTTTACGAAAGCGATATCAATAAAGTTCATCCAGGGCAGAAAGTAGAGGTATTTGGTAATTTTGTACCTATTGAACTGCAAGGGGTAGTAGATCGGATTGGCTTACAAGTGCGGCGGCAAAATCTCATTAATACAGACCCCACAAGTAATATTGATAACAGAGTCCTTGAGGTTTATATCCGACTAGATGAAACTTCCAGTCAGAAGGCTGCCAAGTTAACAAATATGCAAGTTAAGGCAGTGATTCAACTGACTAATTCGTAATTAGTTACACCAATCAGCAATGGACAGGGGGCTTAACTATGTCAATTTTCCGATTAACCCTACTCAGCACGACCTATGATGGGACTAATCCAACAACTGCGACGACGCACGCCCCTAGGATGGCTGCAACTGAGTCACGAAAAAAGCCGCCTGCTGGTAGCACTCTCAGGGATTGCTTTTGCGGATGTTTTGATGTTCATGCAGATGGGCTTTCAGACGGCGCTATATGACAGTAACACTAGACTACATCGCAGTTTACAGGCAGATATTCTTTTAACCAGTCCCCAAGCCCGTAGTATGCAAAATATGCCGACATTTTCTCGGCGGCGGCTTTATCAGGCTATGGATATACCGGGGGTGAACTCAGCAGAAGCAATGTATGTGAATAACATCATTTGGAAGAATCCCCAAACCCACCGCCAGACATCGGTACAAGTCATTGGTTTTAATCCAGATCAGCCAGTTTTTGATTTACCGGAAGTGAATCGGCAGTTACAGTCTATCAAACTACCTGATACTGTGTTATTTGACCGCAATGCTCGGGGTGATTACCAACAGGCGATCGCCAAAATTAATCAAGGTGAAAAAGTCACTACTGAAATAGAGGGGCGGACTATTACCATTAGTGGTTTATACACCGTCGGGGCTTCCTTTGGTTCTGATGGTAGCTTAATCACCAGTGATCAAAACTTTTTACGGTTGTTTTCTAGACGCCCAGCCAGCAATATCAGTTTAGGTTTGCTCAAGGTCAAACCCGGTTATGACCCGAAAAAGGTAGCAAAGGCTTTACAAGCCTACCTCAAAGATGATGTTAGGGTGATGACCCACCCAGAGTTTATTGAATTTGAAAACAATTTCTGGCGCACCAACTCCCCCATTGGCTTTATTTTTAGTTTGGGTGTATCCATGGGGTTTGCTGTGGGGGTGATTCTGGTTTATCAAGTTCTTTCTACTGATGTCAATGCCCATGTCAGGGAATATGCGACTTTTAAGGCTTTGGGATATCGCAATTACTACTTTTTAAGTGTAGTGTTTGAACAAGCTTTGATTTTAGGAGCATTGGGGTTTATTCCAGGGGTAGCAGTGTCTTTGGGACTTTACCAAATGACTCGCACCGCTACAAATCTACCTATGTATATGACCGCGGCCCGGGCTTTACAGGTGCTGGTTTTAACTATCATTATGTGTTCAATTTCTGGGGCGATCGCCACTCGTAAACTACGCTCTGCTGACCCGGCGGATATGTTTTAGATGGAACTATATAGCATTTACCCGGCTCTTAGGGAACACCGGAACACCGGAACACCGGAACACCGGAACACCGGAACAGGGGATAGGGAGCAGGGGATAGGGAGCAGGGAACACCGGAACAGGGAACACCGGAACAGGGAACACCGGAACAGGGAATAGGGAATAGGGGATAGGGAATAGGGAATAGGGAATAGGGATATAGGGAATAGGGGATAGGGGATAAGGGAACTTGGTGTGTACTTCATAAGCATGAAAAAGGCTTGAAAAGGTAAAATTTAAAACTGCTATGCTTCCAGTCATTTCCATCCGCAATCTCGATCACTACTTTGGACAAGGTTCATTGCGTAAGCAAGTTTTATTTAATATTCATCTAGAGATTCGACGTGGTGAAATTATTATTTTGACTGGACCCTCTGGTTCGGGTAAAACTACCCTCCTGACTTTAGTGGGTGGGTTGCGTTCTCCCCAGTTTGGTAGTTTGCAGGTGTTAAACAGGGAACTTTGCGGTGCTAGTGGGGCAGAATTAGTGCGATCGCGACAGCATAACGGTTATATTTTTCAAGGGCACAATCTGCACCGTAGTTTGACAGCACTGCAAAATGTCAGAATGGGTTTGGAACTGCACAAGCATATTGGACTTGGACAGATGCAAAGCCGTTCGGTTCTGATGTTGGAGCAGGTAGGTTTAGGAAATCACCTGAATTATTATCCTGACCAATTATCGGGAGGACAGAAACAACGAGTAGCCATCGCCCGGGCTTTGGTCAGCCATCCCCCTCTAGTTTTAGCGGATGAACCGACTGCAGCTCTTGACAGTCAGTCTGGTCGGGATGTGGTCAACCTGATGCACAAACTGGCCAAGGAACAGGCTTGTACAATCCTCATGGTGACCCACGACAATCGCATTCTGGATATTGCTGATCGTATTGTGCAGATGGAAGATGGTAAACTAGTTGATACCTCTGCTGTGAAGGTAAAAATTTAACCAGATTCGCGTAATTCCCCCCTTATTTCCTGAGTGTGAGCGAATATGTATCGGTTGTCCTATTTGAGTCTTAAAAGGTGGAAACCCAACCGCCACATCATCTTGATTGGCATCTTTACATCTGCTTTAGTTGTCATCTTGGCTTTACCTCTACTTGCTTTGCAAGTACAACAGGTAACTCCCAGCAATCCTCAGCTGGGTGATACTTTATCTGTGGTAATTAACGTCACTAATCCAGAGATTGTTAGTAATCCCACTGTGTTATTAGGTAATAATTCTTATCCAGCTTTTCCCATCGACTCTGATAAATATCGGGCTTTAATTCCTACAACTCCGCTAGATCAAGCCGGCAGGATAACACTCAAGGTTACCGGGGATGGTCAAGAGCGAAACTTGGCAGTAAATTTGCGTCATCGCACCTTCCCTACACAACGGATTAATTTACCACCGGGAAGGGCCGGGGTCAAGGCCACAGAACATGAACTAGAGCGGGTAGCAGCTTTCAAAGCACTACAAACCCATCAAAAGCATTGGAATGGCCCCCTGGTGAAACCCAATGCCGGTAGGATTACTACCATTTATGGTGTCCGGCGTTACTATAATGGTGAATTTGCCGCAGATTACTACCATCGTGGGATAGACTACGCTAGTCCTACGGGTTCGCCAGTAGTGGCGCCGGCGGATGGAACAGTTGCTTTGGTAGGTACGGTATCGGCAGGGTTCCGAGTTCATGGCAACACCGTTGGTATTGACCATGGACAGGGAGTAACTAGTATTTTACTACACCTCAATAGTATTAAGGTTAAAGAGGGTGATTTTGTGACCGCTGGTCAAGTAGTTGGGACAGTGGGGTCTACCGGCGCTTCCACCGGTCCACATTTGCACTGGGGTTTATATGTCAACGGCAAATCTGTTGATCCTGTCCCTTGGCGATTTGGTGCTATTAATTAAGATAGGTAAAAAGTCAAGGCACCACGGAAACAAGGGTGCCGACTGTTAGTTTATTATATAATGAACGAACATCCTCATTACGCATTCTTAAGCAGCCATGAGAGATCGCAAGTCCCAATAAGTGTATATCTGGGGTGCCATGAAAACCAATTTCATTGCGTCCATCTGACCAAAAACCAATCCATCGGTCTCCCAAAGGACTATCGGGACCTGATGGAAATATTTTATCAGTGATGGGGTGCTGCCAAATCGGATATTTTTGCATATCCCTCACCCGGAAGGAACCTGTAGGGGTCTCCCAACCCTCTTTACCTATGGCAATGGGGTAACTGGCTATGACTTCACCTGTATGGTAAACATAGGTACGGCGATCGCTTAATTTCACCACTACTTCTATATCAGATGATTTGAGTGTAGATAACCCCTGAGAATTGGGGCTTTCTCCAGGAAGCACTGATGGTCTTTTCAGGAATGACTCATTATTTTGGGTGGTATTGCTGAGTGTATCTGATATCTCACTCACCCCGCTATTCTCGACCACCGGTTGCTGAGTGGATTTATTCCCCAGCGCCAATTCCCTCAGTATAGTGTCATTCATAATACTTCCATAGGCAGGTTCCATGGGGCTGTGAATTTTTGTTAGCCGCCAATGGACAGCCAGTGATAAAATGGCAGTGCCAAAACACATAAACATAACTATACGCGCCACAGATTCATTTCTTACCATTGCCATCGCTTATTGTTTATCTTGAACATCTTCAGGGGAATAAATGGTTTTTGAGTATGTCTCAAATTATCAATAATTTATCAGCACTTATCTGTTCTGTTTTGACATACTTATTATGTTTGTCAAGGTTTTGATAGCATTTCCCATGCTCGTTCAGTAAACATCCCAAAAATTGTGCTAAAAAGTCAGGTTTTTCGTACATTTGACCATATTAACAGAACTGAGCTTCAATATATTTTTCAATATATTTACACAAAGCCTCAAAATTTTGGCTAAAAACAGACCTTGACTTGATCTGTTGATGTCCTAATTTGAGATACTACCATGTACCAGTTAGAGATCCGTCACTGTTTCCCGGAACATTGCGCCCATTAGCTTGTCTAATAGGTAGGGATGATTTAAAGTTCAGTACGATCTATGAGCCAATCGATTAGTGTATCCTGGTCAACTGTGGATGCCAGATACCCGGAAGCATCGGTGCTTGACAAACTCTCTAATCACGATCTAATTTTACGCTGTCAAACTGGACTGCGTCCAGATCGGGCTGCATTTGCAGAGCTATTGAAGCGCTATCAAAGTCAAGTTGAGCGAACTTTATACCACCTGGCTCCAGATTGGACTGACAGGGCTGATTTGGCTCAAGAAGTGTGGATTCGAGTCTATCGAAATATTAGCCGATTACAAGACCCCGTGAAGTTTCGGGGCTGGTTAAGTCGGATTGCTACGAACTTGTTTTATGACGAGTTGCGTAAACGGAAGCGGGTAACTACTCCGTTGTCATTGGATGCTCCCCGTATACTGGACGATGGCCAGATGGATTGGGAAATTCCAGGTGATACCCCAGGACCTGAGGAAGTCCTGACAACTAGGGAGTTTTACGAGCAACTGCGAGAGGCGATCGCGGATTTACCAGAGGTATTTCGGACGACTATTATTCTCAGAGAAATCGAAGGGATGACCTATGAAGAAATTGCCGAAATCACCGGTGTTTCTTTGGGCACTGTTAAATCCAGAATCGCTAGAGCTAGATCCAGATTACAAACTCAGTTGCAAAATTATCTAGATGCTTAATTTACAAAACATCCTCTTAGGGACTTGTCAATAAATGTGTTTCTCGGCTAATGGCAAAGTTTCAACATTCCCCCTCCCATAAGGCCTAATTTGATGAATTAATTCAGATTTTTTATGCTTTTGCCCGCATATGAATGGGTCATAATGCTACAATGGAAAGTAATTCTTCATTTGATAACCGTGACCTGTGGATCCATCTTCAAGATGTGTCAGATGGTACAGGTCACCGTACTAACGAATCAACGGGTGCTATGGATATGGTGGAGCGCGATCGCTTCGAGTTATTAAGTGCTTACCTCGATGGAGAGGTAACAGCTGCCGAAAGTAGGCAAGTGGAAGAATGGCTGGAAAACGATGCCTCTGTCCAATGCCTGTATACCCGGTTACTAAATCTCCGGCAAGGTCTGCGGAGTATACCAGTACCAGCAGTTCAGCAATCATCAGAAGTCACAGCCCACCAAGTGTTAAAGCGTGTGCAGCACCGGCGTTTGCGTCTAATTCTGGGGATGGGAGGAACTGCTGTGGCGGCTTGTATACTCTCTGCTGTATCAACCTTGCTACCCGGTGGTAAACTGAACACACCACAACTGGTGCAAAAACTACCAGCAGGGTCTACACAAGACACTATGGAGTCTCTGGTGGCTATTTCCCCCCTGATGGTGGCGTTAAATAACCCAGTCATCGAAATTCCCAAAGCTGTAATGGCTTCCCCAGAAAACTCTCTGAATTTCGAGCCTCCTCTGGGGCAAAAATAACCACACATTAATTCATCCAACTGCGTTATCAACTATAATGGCTAAATGAGAGCCAAAATTGAAAATACAATCCTCTTGATTCACCACAATTTTAAATGGGGCGTACAACATATTAAGAAAAGCAGTCCTGAACGCTTTTGCAGACGGGATAGAGGGGTTAGGAGTAACTCCAATCAGGTTTACCCCTGGTAAAGTGACTTTGTAGATTTGTCTATAATTTCACAAACTCTGTACAGCAACCTTAAACCAAATCAAACATCCTTTCAGACATCCTCTAAAGTACGAAATAGGGCGCTATGCCCCTATTACTCCAGGTTTTTCGGCATTTTTGTTATAATGACTACCTGATTTGCGATGTTCAACGGCAGTCATACCATTATGTTCTAACAATTCACCTTCCTCCACAACAGCATAAATTAAGTATCTGTCGCCACATTCGAGTAAGTTGGTCACAGTACATTCCAGATAAGCTAATGCTTGAGTTAAAATCAAACAACCATTATTAGCCACCTTTGTCTCAAGATTGTTAAAGGGATTTTCCCCTATTGTGCTTTGACGGCAGAAATAACGCCGTAAATTTCGATTTTCTTCGAGAATATTCAGCACAAATTTGTCGCCGGGTTGACGCATTAAATCTGCATTTTGGTCTTGACCAATGGCAATTATAATTCCTGGTGGGTTAAACGTTGCCTGAGATACCCATGAGGTTAAAATACCTTTATGGCTTTCTACATCACGAGTTGTCACCACGCATAAAGAACCAATAATCCTTCCTACAGCTTGTTCAGTACGATCTATTTTCGCTTCCGTCACGACTTGGCGGAGAGTCCGCAGTTTCTTTGTTTTCTTTAAGTTTTGGGCAAAAGTCGCACCTGCTGACTGACAGTGTTGAACAGTTTCTGGTGTGGGACTAAAGCGCACCCGAATAGTTTCAAAGCCTAAACTGTAGTTAGCGTCTTTCAGTTTGCTTTCAATTAAATCTATAGCTTCGCCACTCCAACCGTAGGAGCCAAACACCCCTGCTAACTTGGTTTTCGCCGCTGTTGAAAGAACTATCCCTAAAGCAGTTTGAATTTGGGTGGGTGGATGACCCCCTAAAGTCGGAGAGCCGATAATAAAACCATCGCTGGCTTCAATTATACGGGTAATTTCTGTGGGGTCTGCCAATTCACAATTGATAGACTCAACATTGACATGATTTGCAATCAAACCTTGAGTAATGGCATGAGCTAAAATTGCCGTACTACCATAAGCAGAAGTATAAAGCAAAGCAACCCTTAAATCTTGAGATTTCTGTGCTTGACACCATTGACGGTAATCATAAGTAAAACGACTCAGACTGTAACGCACCACCGGTCCATGACCAGGAGCATAACATCTAGCTGGCAAAACAGCCAATTTATCTAAAACTGCTTCAACTTGTTTCCCTTGGGGTGCATGAAGACAGTCAAAGAAATAATGACGTTCTGCGTCTAATTTTTTCCAATCTTCATCAAATAAGGTATCTTCGCAAATATGAGCGCCAAAAAATTTGTCTGTGTATAAAATCTTAGTTCCAGGGTCATAGGTACAAAGACCATCAGGCCAACGAGGAGTAGGAACTGTAATAAATGACAGGTGATGTTTTTGTCCTAAATCTAAAGTATCTTCAAAACGCACAGCTTGAATGCGTGATTCCCACTCAGGAAAAGCACTTTTCAAAGCATTTGCAGCAGGACGAGAGCAAATTAACTTAGCTTGCGGTGCAAGGGAAAGTAACTCTTTGAGGGTAACTTGGCGGTTAGGATTCACGTGACCGAGAATAATGTAATCAAGGGTAGTGAAATCCAGATATTGTTCTAGTTCCTTTAGGTAAATAGCTGTAAAAGATTCACCAGGAGGGTCAATTAAAGCTTTTTTGTCAGCCTGAATTAGATAAGAATTGGCTGTAGTCCCTTTTTGACGGGAGTACTCAACTTCAAATTTTAGGCGTTCCCAAGTACGCGATCGCAAAATGAATGTATTTTCCCCAATATTTGCCACTTGTACGTCTCTGGGACGACTGAATGTCGCAATAGTCATAATGCTCTCCTGTGTTCTTTCAGTTCTTAATCACTAACTTTTGTTGATAGCGATTGCTATATTGTTTTTCTGGGTCTATACCTTCAAAAGTAGGGGGTATCCAAACTCGCAAAACTAACAGTACTCCCAGGACTAGCAAAAAGGCACAAGTCGCTAAAACTTGGCTCCAATCGGTTTCTAGTACACCTTTAACAATCACTTCTCTTAAAGCGGAGACGATAGCAACTTCTACAGCTACTCCAATAGATATGCGTTGTTCTTGCAGGTAAATAATCAGTAGTCGGAATAATTCCACTAAAATCAGTAAAAACAAAATATCGGCGGTCACAACATGGAAATCTAAAGGAGGAAGCAGGGAGAGAAACATATCCCACACTTGGATTACCATGAAGCTAAATAAACCCATACACAAGGAAACTACAATCACATCTTGGATAAATTCCAATGTGCGGACGATGCGACACCGATTGATTTCGTAAACAGAAATTTCACTATCTTCCAGAACAGGTTTGTACATATAGGACTCCTATGTGATTTTTCAACCAGACTCAGTATACACGGCAATTCTTCTTACCTGTTCCCTACTTAGACAAATCAATTCAGAAACCAAACCGGATTTCTAGATCAATGAAAATTGGGGATTGGGCTGTAATTGAAAATTCTGAGTTACTGATTTAGTAATGATTGCCGATTTTGCGGTGATGAACAGCAGTTAAAGCGTTAACATTGGCTACTCTGCCAGTTTTAACAGTGCTGTAAATAACCCAATGGTCACCACAATCCATCCGGCTAGTGATTTCACATTCCATATAGGCTAAAGCATCAGCCAAGATGGGAGAACCATTACTTGCTGGATAAGTTTTGACTCCTTCAAAGCGATTAGCACCCGGAGCAAACCGTTTCAGGAAATGTTTGATTAATCCTTGATGGTTATCTTCTCCCAAGACATTTAAAACAAAGCGATCGCCCAGTTGCATTAAAGATGCAATAGCTCGTTCCTTGGACACAGCAATGGCAACTCCTAAAGGCGTTAAACTTGCTTGTGTCACCCAAGAAGCCAACATTGCACTTTTAACCTCCCCTTTTTGGGTAGTAACAATATATAATCCTGAGCTAATTCTGCCTAGGGCTTGTTCTAAGTTGCTGTTAATGGATTGGATTTTTTTACTAGTGCGATCGCTACCCCGGCTTTGTCGGTCACGGGTCAACCATTGACCCATATCTGTACCTGCTTCTTCACACAATTTTTCTGTTTTTTGTCCTGGAATCTCTTTAATTAAAATCGGAGGGAATGCTTCAACTAATCCTAATTCTTGAAACTTATTGCGTAAGGGATAAACAGGCTCATCTTCTCCGCCACCAGATTCTAATAAACCTATAGCCTGCTTCTGATGTACAGCCGCCAAAATAGTATTTAAAGCAGATTGAGCCGTCACTGAATATTGGGATGGCATAGCAATCACTATTCCCGCAGCTTGAGATACCAATTCTCTAACTTCTTGTAATTCAGCAGTATTAATGTCTATTAGTTCTACAGCTACACCTGTTTTAGTACATCCATGTCCCAAAGTATGCACTAAATGTTCACCATAACCGTAATCTTCTGCATAAAATAAAGCCACCAATATCTCTGTTTTAGCTTTGGCTAAACTCCAAGTTTTATAATTCTCTAACCAGTCAGAAATATGATGCCTTAACAAAGGTCCGTGACCTGTAGCTACGGTATTTATTTCTAAATTTTCAATCCGTTTTAATGCTGCTAAAACAGACCGCGAATTTGGTCCCATCAGACAGTCATAGTAATATTTAAAATCTCCTGCAATAGTAGAGAAATATTCATCATAGGTATGGTCATCACAATAATGCATCCCAAACACATCGCAGGTATAGAGAATCCCTGTTTTGTGCTCGTAGGTCAAAATTGTATCAGGCCAGTGTAAGTTAGGGGCGGATATAAACTCTAATTGGTAACCATTACCTAAATCTAAACGCTGTCCGCTTTTGACCAGCAATGATTTAAATGGCTGGTGAACCATATTTTCGAGAAACTGAATTGCTACCTTAGACCCAACAACAGTAATCTCAGGAGCTAACTGCAAAATATCCTTAACTAAACCACTATGGTCTGGTTCGGTGTGGTTAATAACTAAATAGTCTATTTTATTTAAATCAATTAAACCTGCAACTATCTCAAGATATAGTTGCTCAAATTTGCGATGTGAGGTGTCAACTAAAGCAATTTTTTCACCTTGAATTAAGAAAGAGTTATATGTTGTTCCATTTCGTAAACCAAATTCGATATCAAAACGTTCCCTATCCCAATCAAGACAACGAATAGCAGTTGTTTTAGAGGCAATTTCTACCGTTTGAACGGTCAAACGTCCTACATTAATAGCTTGAGTATCTTCTGTAAGTATGACCATTGATTTTCACCTCAAAAATATGGGAAATTCACTACTCTTTTATTTTGAACTAAAAACCACTATTAGTAAAATTTCAATTTCTCAAGCTATTGATTAGTAATATTTATCTGTTGTTGACCATAAAACGAGACCTGAGCCAATGGCTTTTAGACATGGGGATAAGTCGATAGCGACTTTAGTCGCATTAGAACGATTGACTGGCTTTAGCCACAGTGGTATAATAGTGAAAGGGAGTAAGAACAACCATCTACGTAAAGAAACATCCTAGTGCGGAGAAATCCCGGCAACGGACATATCCAACTTGATTTGGAATAGTTAAAGGGCAAATAATGGCAGGATGTTGAGCGTACCTAACTGGCATTGCGATGGACTCACCAAAGCAAAAAAAAAGTAAGCGCAATTGCAATACCTTTTGTCCTGGTAGTTGTTTTGAGCGTGTAGGGTGTTTTTGCCAGCACCATTGAAGGTCAGTTTGTGGACTCTTCAAGAATCCCCCGGCTTTAGACGTGGGGAGTGCCAAATCCAGCAAAAACAGTCGGTTGGATGCAGCAACAATCCCACGCACTTCGGCTGCGCTCAGTACAAGCTGAGTGCAAGTGCTTCTGGGCGTGGGATTGTCAATCTTGCAAACTACTGTGTAAAACTATCAAACTTTGCGCCAATTGACTGAGGCGGGTTTCTAGATATTGTTTGCGCCCTAAAAGTTGACGTAATTTTTGGTAACGGGCGATCGCCACGCTCACTATGGGTAATTCATCTGCTGGACAAGGACGTGACCAAACTTTACCAGCAGCATCCAAACCACAAAGATTATAACCAGTGCGGGGGGATTGATCAGAATTTCTACAAATCTCCTCTACATATTCCATCAGGCGGTCAACTTCCCCATGGCGGAGTGTCGCAGTTCCTCCCGGTTCTGGTTCTTTGACATGGGATTCTAACCAGCCATTAATAATCGGTCCTTCTAAGTAAATCTTTTGAATCTGTTCTATTATTGTTTGTAGTTCTGTTTGCCAACCAGTGATATGTTGCCCTATGTCTTGCAGTATATTCGTGGCTAATGCCGGATTAGCGCCGTGGCGATGACTACTAAAGCTAGGATGTTTAAATTTGGGTAAGTTGGGGGTTTTGCCACCCATCTGATGGGCGGGAAAGGTCTGCACACAGTGATGTTGTCCAACTAAATTCTCAACGCCTGAATGCTCACTAGGGGATACTGCGCCTAGTTCCTCGGTGTCTTTTTTACGTGAGGTAGATTCCGCCCCCCCGGTGCTAATCCTAAAGGAGAAAGAGGACTTTAACGAATCACCCGCTGGGGTGGTTGTAGTACTACGATTGCCTAAATCATGTAAAGTGGCTTCAATACGTTTTAAACCTGTTTTCATAAAAATATCCTGAAATGTCATGTTTCCACTAGTTTGGAAGAGTTCAGAATGCAGTCGTTGGGATAACCGTTATATTAGGATACAGTTTTGGGCAAAGTCATCTTAGTTACAGGACCAGCAAGGTCTGGTAAAAGTGAATGGGCGGAAACTCTGGCTATAAAGTCTGGTAAACCGGTGGTTTACGTCGCTACAGCCACTGAAAACCCAGAGGATACAGAATGGCAACAGCGTCTTCAAGAACACCAAAAACGTCGTCCCTCACATTGGGTAACGCTTTTGGTACCTGTAGAATTATCGACTACTCTAGCAGATGCCCAGCCAAATACCTGCCTTTTGATTGATTCTTTGGGTACTTGGGTCGCTAATCTTCTCGAACAAGATGAAGATACTTGGAGAAACACTCTAACAGAGTTATTGGCAACACTGCCACTGGTAGCTGCAAATATTATATTTGTGGCGGAGGAAACCGGTTGGGGTGTGGTTCCAGCTTACCCCCTTGGTCGCCAGTTTCGCGATCGCTTGGGTTGTCTTGTCCGCCAGTTAGGTGCTGTTTGTGAACCTGTTTATTTAGTTACGGGTGGTCATGTTCTCAATCTCAGCCTTTTGGGTACACCATTATGACCATCTCCTCAGCGCCCTGTCAGTTACTGTACCACTACTAAAATCTTAATTTGAAATTAAACATTCCCCCTTCAAAAATCCCCTGTAAAAATTTAAGATCATCCTATGGCAACTCAAAAAGAAGTAAGAGAGTATCTTGCCTACTGGTTTCAGTTGGGTAAGAAGGTGTTAACGGGCAATGGTCAGGCAAGTTTTTTGCCCGTACCTGTGCTGAAGGATGATGGCTACAGTGATGAATTTGAAGAATGTTGGCAAAAAATTATCTCTCAGACAACTGGCGAATGTTACCTTGATGGCACTTATGAAACCATTAGCGAACTCCTAACACCAGCTTGGGAACTTTTACCTTGTGGCCGTTGTCAGATGCCAATACCCAAGCGTAACTTAGGAATGCCGGCTTTGTTATGTCCTTGCAATGATTTACCTACTTGGCCTAACAGTGAATTACCAGCGCCCCGTACCCCCGTTAATACCCAATCACATTTAATGTCAATTCGTAATCGGATTGAGAGTAATTACAGCTGAAAGTGACGCATCTAAATTATTGGTAGGTTATTGGTAGGTTATTTGCCGTTGCACCTCGTATAACATTAAAGCAGCTGCGATCGCCACATTCAAAGACTCTACTCCTGGACTCAGGGGTATTTTCACTTGCTGGTCTGCCATGGCGGCTAAATCTGGCGACAACCCGGCCCCTTCATTCCCCAGTAAAATTAAACTCGGTTTTCGCCAGTCTACATCCCAGTAGGTTAAATTTGCTGTGGGTAGAGTTGCTACTACCTGCATTCCGGCTTGCTGACTTTGTTTGACTGTCCCTTGCAAATCTTCGGTTACTGCTGTGTTGACGCGAAACCACTGTCCTGCAGAGGCACGTAAAACTTTGGGGCTGTCTACGTCTACACTATCACGACTCAGCCATAACCCCGTAGCGCCAGTGGCTGCAGCCGTGCGAATTATTGTCCCTAGATTACCTGGGTCTTGAATAGTTTCCAGGGCGAGGACTAAACCAGTAAACGGCACTTGAGTTTGATTAATCCGCCGTTTTGCTGTGGCAATTACACCATCTGGTTGCACTGTGGTAGCGATCGCCTCTAAAATTTCTTTACTAACGATTTCTACCCTTTCACTGTGGTTACAAGCTGCTTCCCAGATTACCGGGTGGGAAATTTGCCATTCTGGCGTGCAACAGACTGTTACTAGTGGGTAATTCACCTGGCAAGCCTCCTGCAACAGGTGTGTTCCTTCCAGTAAACATAATTCTTGCTTATGACGCTCTTTGGTAGAGTGCAGCTTGCGGATTTGCTTGACTAAAGGGTTTTGGAGACTAGTTAACACAATTAGATAGTTTTGATTTTGGATTAGTCCAATCTCAAAAGAATTTCACAATCAAACACTTATGCGGAACCCGGGACTTGAACCCGGAAGCCTTGCGGCACTAGAACCTGAATCTAGCGCGTCTGCCAATTCCGCCAGTTCCGCTGGCATTCATTTTGATCAACGATTCATCATTATCACTTAAATATTTATTTTTGTCAAGTACCATCCCTAAATTATTCTTTCCACCTAGACTGGGGCAAGTCTGACCACCTCACAAAGCTTACTCCAGAATGTTTATAGACCTTAAGGAACCTGTGAATTCAAATTTATTAATACGAGATGTCTAAGAAAATGTAGAGAAATTAACTCTTTACTGTAGAATCAAAACCAACTTCTAACCTATAAAATTACGTATTGTTTTTGGAGGTAGGCTTATTAATCCTTCTAGCAGCTTACCAGATGCCAAGATTTCTCAGGAAGCAGACTCCTCAGTCTTGCAAATACGGGGTAGGCATCCTTTACGAGGCCATGTGAAAATCAGTGGGGCTAAAAATTCGGCACTAGTGATTATGGCTGGATCTTTGCTGTGTTCAGGCGATTGTCGCATCCGCAATGTTCCATTACTGGCGGATGTAGAAAGAATGAGTGAGGTGTTGTCAGCTTTAGGTGTTCGCATCACCAGAGAAGGTGACATTTTAGATATCAACGCCAGGGAAATTACCACATCAACAGCTCCTTACGAATTAGTTACCCAATTAAGGGCCAGTTTCTTTGCCATTGGGGCGATTGTGGCTCGGCTGGGGGTAGCACAAATGCCATTACCAGGTGGTTGTGCCATTGGAGCTAGACCAGTGGATTTACATGTGCGCGGACTCGAGTCCATGGGGGCTCAAGTGCGGATTGAACATGGCATTTGTCATGCCTATGTTCCGGGGAGTGGTGGTAGGTTAAAAGGGGCTAAAATTTACCTAGATAGCCCCAGTGTGGGAGCTACGGAAACTTTAATGATGGCCGCCACCCTCGCGGATGGGGAAACCATTATTGAAAACGCGGCACGAGAGCCAGAAGTCGTGGATTTGGCTAATTTCTGTAACGGTATGGGGGCTAAGATTCAGGGTGCTGGCAGTAGTCAGATTAAAATAGTGGGTGTGACCAAGTTACATTCTATCGACTACAGTATTATTCCTGATCGCATTGAGGCGGGAACGTTCTTAGTAGCGGGAGCTATTACTGGTTCAGAAATTAGTATGTCTCCAGTGTTACCAAACCACCTAATTCCAGTAATTGCTAAATTGCGGAAAATGGGTTTAACGATCATGCAAGAAGCACCAGACTGCTTACGTATCCTCCCCGCATCCAGCCTCAGAGCTACGGATATTGAAACTTTACCCCATCCTGGTTTTCCCACGGATATGCAAGCGCCATTTATGGCTTTACTAAGTGTGGCTGAGGGTGATAGCCTGATTAATGAGTCGGTGTTTGAAAATCGGCTGGGTCATGCGTCTGAGTTGAATCGCTTGGGAGCAGATATTCGGGTCAAGGGTAATACTGCCTTTGTGCGGGGAGTGCAGATTTTATCCGGTGCACCAGTTATAGGCGCAGATTTACGGGCTTCCGCAGCATTAGTTTTAGCAGGACTCGCAGCTGAAGGAGAAACGACGTTTCAGGGATTACAGCATCTTGACCGCGGCTATGATCGAATTGATCTGAAATTACAGCAACTAGGGGCGAAAATACTGCGCGTGGTTGCTGTACCACAAGATCCGGAATTAACTCCTAGCAGCAGTACTCCCCCAGCCTAAACTGGGGTACTCGGGGATCAGGGGTAATGAATGGGTACTGGGGACTGGGGACTGGCACTCAGGACTCAGCACTCGTTATACTAGCTGTGGGAGGCTGTTGATCTTCTGTTTTTTCAGGTTGTTATATCATGTCCTTGTTCAAAACTCCGCTCATCGGCTTAAAAGCTGACTCCTTTCGTCATCCATTAGACCTACAAGCCACCACATCTCTTAAGCAGATACCAGGTCTGGATATGATGGTGCGAAATTGGCTCGGACCGGTCGCCGAACAGGTTTTTTATGTGGAAAATATTGCCTCCAGTGTGTTGGTGGGTGAAAAACAATTGCCTGATTTATACCAATTATTGTTAGAAGCCTGCAAAATCTTGGATATAGACCCTCCCCAGTTATATATCCGCCAACATCCGGCTCCTAATGCTTATACTTTTGCTATGCGGGGTAAGCAGCCTTTTATTGTCCTCCATACTTCTTTGGTGGAACTGTTGACCCCACAGGAAATACAGGCGGTGATCGCCCATGAATTAGGACATCTTAAGTGTGACCACAGCGTTTATTTAACACCTGTGAATCTCTTGGTCTTAGCAGCTGCAATTGTCCCCAATGTGGGTACTTTTATCGCCCAAGCCATACAAACACAATTATTAGAATGGGTACGCTGTGCTGAGTTTACCTGCGATCGCGCTGCATTACTCGCCACCCAAGACCCCAAAGTTGTGATGTCAGTCTTAATGAAGTTAGCCGGTGGTTCCCCTACCCTAGCACCACAACTTAATTTAGAGGCCTTTGTCGCCCAAGCTCGTGCTTACGATGACATTAGTAAAACCGAAATGGGGGAAATGGTCAAAGCCACTCGCACATCCCAATTAACTCATCCAGTCCCAGTTCTAAGAGCTAGAGAAATTGACCGTTGGTCTAGCAGCCAAGAATATCAATCTTTATTGCAAAATCATGGAAAATCTACCAGTGAAGTTACATCCCCTGGAGGATGGCGCAATTGGTAGGATAGGACAACACCAAAAAAAAGGGGAAGATTTTTTCTCTTCCCCCTTTGGGTGCTTTGTCAGCTTGTTTGAGTTTTTGGCGTAACATTTGTCTTTGCTTTTTCAGTTGGCGTTTTCTCGCAGAACCGCCCCTACCTTTATCGTTTCTCCCTTCTGTGCGGGGAGATTCCCATCTTTTGAGTTGCATTGCTTGCTTATTTGCTCGGGTTAATCCTTGGAGGTGGTGCGTGTACCAGAACTTAAGTTGAGTACATCGGTGTTGGAGTTGACAGCTACTCGCATCGGGGAAAGGTTAAAACAACCGATACAAGTGGTTAACACCATGTCGGAGACTTTGTTGGAGGGGAAATGGGAAGTTAGTTACACCCCATCCCCAAAACCCAGCCCATACCCCAGACTCTCACGGTTGGATTGTGGTATCACCGAGGGTTAGTAGCTAGTTACTCTTTTCTTAACTAAGAATAACAAAAACTCACAGTTGCTGAAAATTTCCTCTCATCTTTTCGCTTGGTGACAGAATTACAGTAAAATCACTGTATGCTACTAAGATTCAAAACCCAACTTAAAGTCAACAAGCAACACCGACTACTACTAGGATAACACGCAGGAGTAGCCAGACACGCTTGGAATCAAGGGTTAGCACTTTGTCAACAGGCTAACACCTCATGGCTATTTGTTGTGAAACTTAAAGGCAAAATCTTCTCACCCACAGCAAAACCAACCCCGGATCTATATCTCTACCCTAAGATAGATGACAAACTTACAGTTATTCTAACTTAAAGTTATTTACACTTGTATAAATTTTAATAAACTGTCTGCTAAATCACTGTCAGCGATCGCCTATATTGAAATTTCTACCCTTGTAATCCCCTAGTTTCCCATGTCCAGACTTTTGATTAGCCAGTACCAAGCAGAAGTAGCCAAAATTATTCAGTTTGGCGGTTCCCGTAAAGAAACTTCTATTCGCGTGG
>NZ_JANQDF010000135.1:0-18967 GCF_029891675.1 Anabaenopsis tanganyikae CS-531 | reverse complement strand
CATCGTAGCTGCTCACGGTTACTTCGGTCGCTTAATCTTCCAATACGCTTCCTTCAACAACAGCCGTTCACTACACTTCTTCTTAGCTGCTTGGCCTGTAATCGGTATCTGGTTCACCGCTTTGGGTGTAAGCACCATGGCGTTCAACTTGAACGGTTTCAACTTCAACCAATCAGTAATTGATTCTCAAGGTCGCGTCATCGCTACCTGGGCTGATGTGATCAACCGCGCTAACCTGGGTATGGAAGTAATGCACGAGCGTAACGCTCACAACTTCCCCTTAGACTTGGCTGCTGGTGAAGTTGCTCCTGTTGCTTTGACTGCTCCTGCAATCAACGGTTAAGAGATTCAGGTTCAGAAATTTAAATAATACTGTCTCTGCTTGATTAAAGCGCTCTTCCTACCGGATGGGCGCTTTTGGTTTGGTAATGTAACTGTTTGCCAAGGTGGAAATCACCCGGTAATCCTCGCCATGTACATCCCTCTCATCCCTGAGCATAAATGCTCCTGATCGAGAGAACGAATCGCACCATATGCCTTAATTGTGGTGCACAGACGGAAAATAAAAAGGAAATGTGAGAATATATTCTTGTCCTGAGCGTGAGTACACAACAAATCGAGATGTTGCTGCTTCCTTTGGTAGTCATAAATGGTGGTGTTAATGCCGTTGGGCAGAGGGTGTGAGAAAATGCTTGCTGACTCCTACTGACGCGGGTTAGTGGTAACACTCATCTAGTTAAGTGGGGATGAAGCAGGAATCTCCCGCTACACCACTTTGCAGTTAGCGGGGAGTGTCAAAAAGTTAAGTTTTGATAGTTTTCATGGAGAGTGAATCATGCTAACCGCTGCAAAAACGTTGTCTGGTTTGATGGGTTTATGTGTCGGTGATGCGTTGGGTGTACCTGTGGAGTTTACTAGCCGTGCCGAAAGAATTAAATCTCCAGTGACAACGATGTTAGGCTATGGTACATGGGAGCAACCACCCGGAACCTGGTCAGATGATAGTTCTTTAACATTTTGCTTGGCAGAAAGCCTGTGTCGGGGTTATTCCTTAGATACTATAGCTAATTCCTTTTGGCGCTGGTATAAACAAGCTTATTGGACTGCTCGCGGTGAATTGTTTGATATTGGTATGACTACCCATGAAGCAATTATGCGCCTGAAGCAGGGTGTTGTACCTCACCAAGCAGGAGGGAGGCTAGAACATAGCAATGGTAATGGTTCTTTGATGAGAATTTTACCCATGGCTTATTGTTATCGTCACCTAACTTTCCCCGAATTGATTGCTAGAGTCCATGATGTCTCTGCCATTACCCATGGTCATCTGCGATCGCAAATGTCCTGCGGTATTTATGTTAGTATTGCCGTAGCGTTACTAGAAGGGGCTAAACCGGAAACAGCTTATTTACAAGGATTAGCAAAAATCCAATCACTGTATTCCGACCGTGAATACATTTTAGAGAAACCTCATTTTCGCAGAATATTCAGTGGTGAAATAGCCCAGATACCAGTTGAAGAGATTAATTCTGGAGGCTACGTAATTGACACCCTGGAATCATCCCTGTGGTGTTTGCTAAATACCTCCTCTTACGCCGAAGCCGTACTGACAGCTGTCAACTTGGGTAAAGATACAGACACTACTGCCGCTGTGACTGGGGGGTTAGCAGGGATATACTACGGACTGGAAAATATTCCCCAGGAATGGATCAATAAAATCGCCCGCAAACAGGACATTATTAACTTGGCAGAGCGCTTTGCCAAAGCTATCGATACTCAGATTTAGATTTTTTGTATTTTTCAACCCCGGTTTTATAAACCGGGGATTTCCGAAGAGTCCATAAACGAACTTTCTCAGGCTGACTTAAACAACCTCCACTGATTCGGCTAAGATTAATTCCTAGCATCACCGCTAGTTTTATGGTGGATATTTACAGCAGTATTACGTTCACACTCTCCACGCCTAAAGCCAAGTGGCCGCGGTACTTTTGGGCAATTTACGGGTGAGCTGCTAGTAGGATTTAAGCTGTTGAGAAATCCATTGCAAGTAGGCTTGCGAACCGGCAACAATAGGTAAAGCTATGATTTCTGAGACTTCGTAAGAGTGGAGTTCCCGAATTTTGGCTTCCAAACTGGAAAATAGGGCCAAATCAGTTTTAATCAGCAACTGCCACTCGTACTCTTTGTATATTTCTCCTTCCCAAGAGTAAATAGAATGGATTGGCAACAGACTGACACAGGCAGCCAGTTGAGCTTCTACAAGGGCATTAGCAATTGTTTCTGCCTCCTGCTTGTTGGCAGTTGTCACCAGTACTACACCATAATGAGCAGGTATCTCCATAAATTTTAGACCATAGACAGAGAGTACACCTGACCATCAATCAACAGTCGCGTAATCCCCTTGGCTTGAAGATGAGTACTAGCCTTATGTAGTACTTTACTATCGGGAACTTTAATTACGCGATCGCGCTTGGTAGAGAAGCGCTTTGCGACTCGATGGTTATCAAATACTGGCAAAGTTCTTTGCAAGGTTTCTAAGTTAGGAATTTGTCCCAAGTCGCCGAAATCCTTCAGTGGTCGGGTAATTAACTCCGAGCATCTATCAATTACCAAATAACAACTTTTCGGCAACTGTGCTGCGGAAAATGGCAAGACTTGCACCGCTAGCTCATTCACCCTTCGTCTTGTAACTAAAGGCATTGAATCCTCTAGATATTCCTCCTCCTCCTCGTAGTCGTCCTCGTAGTCGTCCTCGTCTAAATCATCCTCTAAATCTGACAAATCCTCTGACTCATCTAGCAAATCCTCGACTAGCATGTGGGAAATAACACTTGCTTGAGGATGTTCTTCCTTTAAGAGGGGAGCAGGAATACCGGCCAGTTCAGCGGGCTGGGGTTCGACTATTTCTAATCGCTTTGCTGTACGTAACTTTGGTTTCTCTTCTGCCGAAGAACGCCGACGGACTCGTCTTATAGAGGGGCTGAGATCCTCCTCTTCCTGCGGTTGGTGTTCTTCGATCACCGGTTTTTGCGGGGAGATATCTGGTAATCTCAAGCGAGGGATGGCTTTTTCCTGGCTGGGCAGATCTGGCTCCGGCTCTGGTTGAGTTAAGAAAGGTAACTGGGTGTAACTTACCTGCGCCCGACCTTCAGGAGTCCTGGCTGCACGTTTGAGAGAAACCAGATATTCATATTCATCTTCGGGTAAGGTGCTTTTGAGTAGGCGACTAATTGTCGAGTTACTTACACCATAACGTTCCGCCAAAGTTGATGTTGTTTCGGCACTTTCTCGATATAACTTGAGAATTTCTCGTTTGTCAGGCTCTGTTAATTTTCTCACGGTAGACACCAAATTTTCTAAGCTCGTTTGCGACCGCGCTCCTGCGGAGTTCGGCTAAAGGATGGGTTATCTTGTAGGACAAAGCCCATAGGACATAACACTCCACTAAATATCCAAAACATTTCTAGTATCTCTCCACTTTGATAGTTTGACCCTTGAGCATACTTAAACCATATATCTGCAATGTAGATCCAAAAAGCGTCCTGTGCAACCATTCTCCAATATTTGGCGGATTTTCCGGTCAAAAAGGCCATTAGCCTTCCCTGGGGCAATAATAATTAATAAAACCACATCGTCGAGTACCTCAAACCAATTGAAGCTACCAACTAGAGGCTTTAAGGGTGCTGTCTGTTCCATAGAAATCCACCATACTACTAACAAGGTAGCAAACCTTGCAATGGCTAAGACAATGAGCAACTGCAATTTTTCTAAATTTATACCTTGGGAAGCCAAACCTAAAATCATCCTTACGTCAAGGGAAATATAAGTCAGGATAAAACAACACATCAATAATCGACACATCTGGTTTTTGGTCTATAATTATTTCTGTGTAACGGAAAATTAGCCCTCCCAAGAAATAAGAAAATATACTAGTGGCAAGTGGATCCCCAATATTGAGTGAGTATTTGCAGGCGACGCCAATCCTTCCAGCATAAAACACTGACACCCAAGTAAGCCAAGACTTCAAAAATCTTTTCACCAATGAAGTAGGAGTCAGTAGGGCTTGCTCTGTCTGTGGCTATAAGCCCACTGTATTTGATCTGCTGAACCAAAGAAAATTTCCACATCTGTGATTGTCAACCCTTCTCCACCGCATGCTTGGGGTTTCTGGCCAGATCAAAGCGTTTTTTTTGGCATCCACAATTTTCATTTGCTTTTTGGTACTAGATGATGATACAATCACGAAAGTGATTTCTTAAGAAGCTACTATGCTAGCTTGGGCGCGTAACTCAGTTGGATAGAGTATCCGCCTTCTAAGCGGACTGTCGCAGGTTCGAGTCCTGCCGCGCCTGTTCATTTAGGCAATACATTCTACTCATGAATGTGGATACACAACAAATCCCGATATTGCTGCGGCTCAAGCAAGCAGAAATCGTGTCTTTAGTACCGTTGGGCTGAAGTCAAACGACTGGGTTTTGAAAATGATCAATAAAAACTTGGAAAAGCCTTATAGTATTGTTTTTTTGATACTCATATTATTTGGCCTTACTGCCGTACTTGTGGCTGAACCCGCTTGGGGGGAGGAATCTGCCCAAAATGCTGCTGGCTTCGATCCCCAAATGTTCTTGCGAAATGCTTTACAGTGGATAGATGGTATTGGTGCTGTGGGAGCATTAGCATTTATCCTACTTTATATTATTGCCACGGTCGCCTTCTTGCCAGGGTCAATCCTGACTCTTGGTGCTGGTGTTGTGTTTGGTCTGGTTATGGGTTCGATCTACGTCTTCATTGGTGCAACTATAGGAGCCACAGCCGCTTTTTTAGTTGGACGTTATTTAGCCAGGGGTTGGGTGGCTAAAAAAATAGCAGGTAATCAAAAATTCCGGGCTGTTGACGAGGCTGTTGGTAGAGAAGGATTGAAAATTGTTTTGTTGACCCGACTCTCTCCTGTATTCCCCTTCAATCTTCTGAACTACGCCTATGGTGTTACCGGAGTTAGCCTCAAAGATTACATTCTCGGATCTATGGGTATGATTCCCGGAACAATTATGTATGTTTACGTCGGTTCCTTGGCTGGTAATCTGGCCGCCATTGGTACCGCATCTCAACCTGATAACCCCGGTTTACAGTGGTTAATTCGGATTCTTGGCTTCATAGCCACGGTTACTGTGACAGTATATATTACTAAAGTTGCTCGCAAGGCTTTAGAAAATGAAGTTTTACATTAACAGTCTTGATGTGGTAAGCGAGGAGTAAATAATGTCAAATTTACCATTGCCAAAAGTAACTATCCTACCCACGGATGAGCATAATCAGAAACTAGTTTCTTACGTTCATCCGCCCCATTGGGTCAATCCTCAACCTGTTGATTGTTACGACTTGGTTGTAATTGGTGCTGGTACGGCTGGATTAGTTGTAGCAGCAGGATCTGTAGGTCTAGACTTGGGATTAAAAGTCGCTTTAATTGAAAAGCATTTGATGGGGGGAGACTGTTTAAATTTTGGTTGTATTCCCTCAAAATGTATGATCCGGTCTTCTCGTGTAATTGGTGAAATTTCCGGGGCGCAAGGTTTTGGTATTAATACCCCTGAAGACATCAAAGTTGATTTTCCTCAAGTTATGGAAAGGATGCGAAAGGTGAGAGCAGGTATCAGTCATCATGATTCTGCGACTCGCTTTCGCAACCTTGGGGTTGATGTTTTCTTGGGAACCGGTCGTTTTGCCAGTGATAATATTATTGAGGTTGATAGCCAAAAAATCCGCTTTAAAAAAGCTGTGATTGCTACAGGTGCTAGAGCTATGCGACCCCCAATTAAGGGACTGGAAGCGGCTGGTTTTCTCACTAATGAAACGGTATTTTCACTAACTGAACTCCCCAAACGCTTGGCTGTGATTGGCGGTGGACCGATTGGTTGTGAATTGGCTCAGGCTTTCCAGCGTCTAGGATCTCAAGTGAGCTTATTTCATCAGGGTTCCCACATCTTAAACAGGGAAGATCCCGAAGCGGCAGAAATTCTGCAAAACTGTTTTATCCAAGAAAAAATACACTTGCTTTTAAATAGCCAAATAGATCATATTGAGAAGAGTATTGAGGGAAAAGTGATATATTTTCTCAGCAACGGCTCGCCGATGTCAATCACAGTGGATGAGATTTTAGTTGCTACAGGACGCGTTCCTAATGTTGAAGGTTTAAATTTAGAAGCAGTGGGAGTGGAATACAATCACCGCCAGGGAGTGAAGGTTAATGACTATTTACAAACCACTAACCCCAAAATTTATGCTGCTGGTGATATCTGTATGAAGTGGAAGTTTACTCACGCAGCTGATGCGGCGGCTCGAATTGTGATTAAAAATACTTTGTTTTCACCTTTTGGTTTAGGAAGATACAAACTTAGTAATTTAGTCATCCCTTGGGTAACTTATACTGACCCAGAAATTGCTCATGTGGGAATGTATGAACAGGAGGCTCAAGAACAAGGTATGAAGATTAATACTATTAAGATTCCTTTTAGTAGTGTAGACCGGGCGATCGCAGATGGTGAAGAGGATGGTTTTGTTAAAATTCATCACCAGAGGGGTTATGATAGAATTTTAGGAGCAACAATTGTTTCTCGTCATGCAGGGGAAACCATCAGTGAAGTAACCACCGCCATGGTCAATAAAATTGGTTTAAATGGTCTGTCTAATGTAATTCATCCCTACCCAACTCAAGCAGAAGCTATTAAAAAAGCGGCTGATACTTATCGCCGTACATTATTGACACCAACATCAAAACAATTCTTACGATGGCTAACAAGATTTTCCTAATTCTGTGGTGGCACTATCGCCCATTGATAAAATAGCCATAAGTGTTGAATAATTTTGCTATTGAACTACTGCGTTAATGCTGGATTTTGGTAATTTGATGTGAGTACATATCTTTAAATACCTAATTAGCAGGGAGTAGTAGCCTAGTTGACAATTAAATATACAAACCTATATTTTAACATCTTGAGTTAATTATAAGGTTTTTGTAATTGCATCATTTTTTTAAATGCCCTATATTTTCTTTATTCGACAAAATCAAATCAATGAATTAATCAGGAGGCAATTATGTCATCCATTGTCAATGTCACAGAAGCCACATTTAAAAAAGAAGTACTGGAAAGTGAAATTCCAGTCTTAGTGGACTTTTGGGCTCCTTGGTGTGGTCCTTGTCGGATGGTGTCTCCGGTTGTAGATGCGATTGCTGGGGAATACGCGGGACTGATAAAAGTGGCGAAGTTAAACACTGATCAAAATCCCACCGTTGCTAGTCATTACGGTATTCGCACTATTCCGACGCTAATGGTATTTAAGGGGGGAAGACAAGTTGATATAGTTGTGGGTGCGGTACTAAAACCTACCTTAATTGAAACTTTAGAGCAGCACATTCAAACATGATAATTTAAGGTTGGTAACACTGGCGTGAGTCGGCTGTGTGTGTGGATTTTAAATTTGTGATCTCTGTGTAAACCTCATGTCACTTGTGGGAGTGAGGATGATTGATGATTAACCAGAACAAAATATCAAGTTTCGTAAATTTAGGTTTGAATATCATCAAGTTAGTGGTATTTTCAACATGAGGACGCAATATAAACAAGAAACCAGGGTAAATGACTGTGTGTCCCCCCGTCATAGACCCAAGTGAATATCAGCAAATCAAAAGCAAGTGCCGATAAACATGATGTTGCTCTTGTAGCTAGATCATATTGCTGATATTGCTAGATGCTCTGTAAACCTTATTTTTACCTCTCAAATAATTAACTTCAAGAATTGGAAACCTGTAAACCCAGAAATACCGGTTAAAAATCTAAGGATTAGATTTTTAACCGCTTTTCGTTGTTCTAATCTTTTTTTAATTCCACCCAATCCCGTAAAAGCTGGTTGACCTGTTCTGGTACTTCGTCATGGGGACAATGACCTGCATTCAGAAAATGTTCTGTTAGTTGGGGATAGTATTGACGAAACTTCTGGGAACGTTCTCTGGCATTCATCCAGGGGTCAGCTTCTCCCCACAATAATAACAGGGAACAAGTTAACTGTTTTAACAGCACATCAACTTTTTCCCCTTGGGGGGTGCTAAAAACGGAAACAAATACATCTAAAGCACCGGGATCATAAGCAGGTCGGGCAATTTCTGTTACTAATTGGTCTGTGACTGCACTGTGGTCAAGATAAACTTTTTTTAAGGTGCGGCGAATTACCCAACGTTGTCGTACATATTCAAATAACAGCAACTGAGCGAAACGTTGTTTAAAAGTCCACTTCACGGAATCACCTAAGAGTTTTTGTAACCCAGAAGGTTGTTTAGGGGGTTGAATTTGTGATTGTAATGCTTCGGGTTCAGAAATAGATGGGTTTTCGCTAAACGGTCCAGCACTGTTGAGTAAGACTAAACCGGCCGCAAGATCAGGACATTGTGCTGCTACACACAAACAAGCATACCCACCCAGGGAGTTACCTGCTAGTATGGTCTTCTGACCAATAACTTCACTGATAAAATCAGCCAGTTGGTCGCGCCATAAATCACCGCTGTACTGGAGTTTCGGTTTTGCTGAACGCCCAAACCCTAACAGATCAATGGCAAATACTTCAAAATCTAGATACAGTCCTGTGATATTCTTGCGCCAGTGATCTGTGGATGCGCCAAAACCATGGACTAACAGCAAGGGTGGACGTTGGGGTTGTTTTTCTCCCCTGTGGACGTAGTATATATTATGACCCCGCCACTGCCAATATTGACCAGGAATGGGATTTGTAGAGGAAGCTGTGGTTAGTTGCATGATATAAGGAAATATTAAGTAGCTGTTAATAATTTAATTGTATTCCCCACCAGTCTGGTGACTAATGACCAATGAATAAAGTAGTAATTACAGGTAAAACTCAACTTCTAGGGGTAATTGGGTATCCGGTAGAACATTCCTTATCACCAGTGCTGCATAATGCGGCGATCGCTGAATTAGGACTAGATTATATTTATCTGCCTTTACCAATTAAACCAGAAAATTTAGAGTTAGCCATAGCGGGTTTGGCTGCTATGGATGTTGTGGGTTTTAGCGTTACCATCCCTCACAAACAGGCAATTATGCCTTTATTATCAGAAATTTCCCCCATTGCCCAAGTTATAGGCGCAGTCAATACCGTTAGCCGTCAAAATCAGGGTTGGGTAGGTACAAACACGGATATAGAAGGTTTTATTGCTCCTTTACAGACAACCTATCAGCAAGACTGGAGCCAGAAAACAGCGGTCATTTTAGGCCATGGTGGAGCAGCTAGGGCGGTTGTAGCTGGTTGTCAGCAGCTAGGGTTGGCGCAAATTCATGTGGTGGGGCGGAATATGCACAAATTAGCTGAGTTCCGCAAAAGTTGGGGAAATTCACCCCTAGCAGCAAAATTGCAAATTCATCTCTGGGAAGACCTAGGAAAGCTAATTCCTGAAGCTAATTTGCTAGTAAATACTACCCCTGTGGGTATGTATCCCCACGTGAATCAGTCACCTGTGAGTCAAGAAGATGTGCAAAATTTATCCCCGGGTGCGATCGCTTACGATTTAATATATATTCCTCAGCCTACACAATTTCTACAACAAGCCCAAAAACAGGGCGCAATTGTCATTGATGGTTTAGAAATGCTTGTCCAACAAGGTGTAGCAGCATTAAAAATCTGGTTACAGCGGGATACTGTACCTGTGGATGTGATGCGCCAAGCAGTGCAAAATTACCTCGTTAGATAGAGTTATTTTTCTGGCCAGCGCCAATTATGGCGATTCCATGTATATATACCTGGAATTTGGTACTCAGCACCATTGTAGAGGCGAACTACACAAGTAATAGATGAACCCTCAGAATCATTAATTTCATCGATTTGGAGGACAATACAGGAAAACCATTGACGCTGACACGGACCATCGTCCTTGACCCATTCCCATAATCCATTGGCAATTTCAATGCGATCGCCTACTCTCAACTTGAGTGTATCCCCAGCCTCAGAATACTTATTAAAATGATATGATTGGACACGATTAAGCCAACCTAAACCGTAGCGTTGGCGAATAAATTGGACATTTCCCGAATTATGATCATTTAGCCAATCATTGAGTAATTGTACCTTCCAACTACAGTTTTCCTGTTCTTGGTTCTTAACAAACCGTAAAAAAGCTGTCAATTCTTCTGTAGAAAGTTCATCTAAGGGGTTACCCATATCTGATATCTTCAAGTTAGGGTCTCCCGGAATTTCCTCCACCACTCGCAGTAATATCTGCTTCTGCATATCAGTGAGAGGACAACCAGCTGTATCACAACTGTTAAAAGCTGCTTGCAAGGCTGTTTCAATCTCATCTGGAGTCATAAGTTGATAGCAACTGTGGGTTTATTTACCCAATTATTACCTTTTCTGTCTCCAACTCATTAAGTTCAGCTAAGTTAATCTAGACAAAATTGCCGGCTGCGGTACAAATTTTAGTTAAGTTCGATGACACCAAACTTAAATATGAGAACACGAATTAATGTCATTGTTATATCTTTCCTGACTCTCTTGCAATTGTGGGTATTTACACCTCCAGCTATAGCTCTAACACAGGTGAAACTATTTGATATATCTTATCAAGACTGTCCGGCAGAATTGGCAGCAGGATCGGTAATCAGCAGTGGTAGTGCGGCAGCTAATTGCTTTATTGTCACTGGTAAGGCAGAAAACGCTACTTATAAAACAGTATATGATGCAGATATATTTGGACGCATTTATGATGCCAACAATAACCCAGTCATGCAGAACCGCACTCGTCTGGGTTCTATCCCCGAAGTTCCGCCGGGTATTAGTGATTTTGCCATCAGGATTTCTGTAGCCGCGAATCAACCGGAACCCTTGCAGCTCAAACAGTTTAAAGCCTCTGGATTTAGCAGACAAGTTCGGCAATAATTATTAAGAATTAATAATAATCGCCCAAGAAGCAATGTAGAGACGATTGGAAAGGAGCGTCTCTACAAAAGTTTATATTTAGTTGGTATTTTTGCTAAAAAGGCTGTGCAAATGAAAGGGCGGTTAGGTTTCTTAGTAAGCCACCAATAAAACTCAGTGCTAAGAAGGCTAAGATAGGGGAGAAATCCATACCGCCCAATGGAGGAATAATTGAGCGGAAAAGATTCAGGTAAGGATCGCTGATTTGGGCTAAAGCCGCAAAAGGCTGATTGTACCAGTTGATTGTGGGGAACCAAGTTAAAAGCACTCGGATAATTAGCAAGTAGCTATAGAAGCTGACAAAGGTTGCCAAAGTAGTAAAAAGTAAGTTCATGGATAAGTTATTTTCCTGCTAAGTGTCAAAAACCGTCTTATTATTGATTTTACTTGAGTCCATGTCATGAAGTGTGCGGTTTGCCGCATTAACTACTATAGCCAAATATCAATCACTTTAAGAATCTGGGGTGAGGGAGCGGTCATTGACTGACTGGGTGGAACCGCCATTGACATTTCCTAACTGCTGTCTTACCTCGTCAATTGTGGCATTTAGCTGGGCAATTTTATCTTCTAGCGATCGCCTGGCTGTTTCCATTTCCATAGCTTCATCATCTGAGACGAACATTTGGCGTTGTTTTGGCGATACTTTTTTAGTTTTGAGTTGGCCATTAGTCAGTTCTGCTGATTCTGCTGTCAATTCCTCAGTTTGTCGGGAAACAATCACAGCCCCAATAATACCACCAACTATACTACCAAAAATTGTCCCTGCTACAAAACCACTACCAAAACCATCACGTTGACTCATATATTACCGCCTTCAAGAACTTCCCTAGCTGCATACTAGCTTATGTGCCAAAGATGCGATCGCCTGCATCCCCTAACCCCGGTACAATATACCCCCGGTCATTGACTATCTCATCAATGGTGGCAGTATAAATATTTAAACCAGGATATTCAGCACTAAGCTTTTGTAAAGCTGGCGGTGCGGCTACTACAGAAACGATTCTAGTCAAACTTGGGTCAACCCCACGTTGTACTAATTCCGACATAGCAAACATAATTGACCCACCCGTCGCCAACATTGGGTCTGTGATTAATACCCTAGTTTCCGGGTGAAATTTTTCAGGTAACTTATTCAAATAACAGACCGGTTCGAGAGTTTCCTCATTACGAACCAAACCTAAATGATAAACCGAAGCCAAAGGTAACAGAGATTGAGCACCTTCAAGTAAACCTAGACCCGCCCGGAGAATCGGCACAACCGCCACGGGGACTTCTGGGTTAATCAAAGTAGCTGGAGACGAATCTAAAGGACTGTGCACCACAGTTTCCAGGGTCGGTAACCACTCTCTAGCCGCTTCGTAAGTTAACCATCTCCCCAACTCAACTATAGCACTACGAAACAACACCGAAGGAGTGGAAGCATCTCGAGCAACCGCCAACCAATGCTTAATCAGAGGATGGGGGGGGACATAAACGCGCAGTTGTACCGTCATAGCCGGAATAGGGCAATTTTCTTCTTGATCTGAAACACCATCATACTCCCTCAAGTATCCCACTGACAGCTAAAATCAACACTGCCGAATTTATTGAAAGTAATTTTCAATAATACTTGACAGATATTCTCAATCAAAGTTATATTACTAATTAGTGTTCTCCTCTCTTTAAGGATCGGCAGACGGGATTAGCCAGCGGTAGCGGGCTTGTCCCTCTTTTTATTTCCATACCCGAAGAATCAAAAGTGATATAAAATACTAAATAATTAGTTAATTTTATTGCATATCTGCCCCTATGTCTCCATCCCTAAATCCGACATTGGATGTGATCATCATTGGCTCTGGAATTGGTGGTTTAGTAACCGCAACCCAGTTAGCAGCCAAAGGCGCTCAAGTGCTGGTACTAGAAAGTTATTTGATTCCAGGGGGTAGTTCGGGTTACTTTGATCGCCAGGGTTATCGATTTGACGTTGGGGCGTCAATGATTTTCGGATTTGGCGAAAAAGGTACTACCAACTTACTCACCCGCGCTTTAGACGCTGTGAACGTCAGTCAAGAAACAATCACTGATCCTGTACAGATTCACTATCACTTACCCAGCTTAGACATCAAAGTCGAGCGAACTTATGATAATTTTTTGCAACATCTTATTGCCTATTTTCCCCATGAAGAAATAGGTATTCGTCGCTTTTATGACGAGTGCTGGAAAGTATTTAACTGTCTCAATACCATAGATTTGCTGTCATTAGAAGAACCTCGGTATTTGCTGCGGACATTTTTGCAGCATCCTTTGGCCTGTCTTAGTTTAGTTAAATATCTCCCTCAAAATGTAGGAGATGTGGCGCGACGCTATATTAAAGATCCCCAATTATTGCAATTTATTGACATAGAGTGTTATTGCTGGTCCGTAGTCAAAGCTGACATGACCCCCATGATTAATGCGGCGATGGTATTTGCTGATAGACACTATGGAGGGGTTAACTATCCCCAAGGTGGGGTAGGACAAATTGCCCAAAAATTGGTAGAAGGTTTAGAAAAAGCCGGAGGTCAGATTAAGTACCAAGCCAGAGTTACAAAGATTCTCCTAGAAAAAGGAAAAGCCGTTGGTGTACAATTGGCTAGTGGTCAAGTTTATCATGCTCGACGGATAGTTTCTAATGCCACACGTTGGGACACTTTTACTAAATTACTACCTGTAGGGAAAATACCGGCTAATGAAAAAAAATGGCAACAAACCTATAAAAAATCCCCCAGCTTTTTGAGTTTACATATAGGAGTAGCCGCAGCAGTATTGCCTCATAGCACAGAGTGCCATCATATAATTCTGGAAGACTGGGAGAACATGACAGCACCAGCAGGGACACTTTTCGTTTCCATCCCCACATTACTAGATCCAAAATTGGCACCAGAGGGCTATCATATTATTCATGCCTTCACACCCCAATCGATTGAGGATTGGCGAGAAATGTCTGCAAGTGAGTATGAGGCCAAAAAAGAAGCTGCAGCTTGGCAAATCATCGACCGACTAGAAAAGATTTTCCCTGGATTAGATGCTGGCTTAGATTATCTAGAAGTAGGTACACCCCGCACCCATCAACGCTTTTTAGGGCGTGAAGATGGAACCTATGGGCCAATTCCCCGGCGGAAATTACCGGGACTATTAAATATGCCATTTAATCGTACAGCCATTCCCGGACTTTATTGTGTCGGTGACAGTACCTTTCCCGGTCAAGGGTTAAACGCCGTCGCCTTTTCTGGTTTTGCTTGCGCTCATCGCATAGCTGTAGACTTAGGTTTATCTAATGGTAATTGAGCCAATAGCTGCATGGTCATGGTAGTTTTGGGTTTGGTTGAATTCAGCTTGAGTATCAGTATACATACCAGCGTATTCTGTAATTGTCCACTGATTTGACCTGATGACTACCCCCGCATCAGCACCCAGTCCCCGCGCAAATTTAATATACTCTCGTGCCTCATTATTCAAGTTGTAGGATAGGGTCACCGGTCCGTAGGTTGCAACTGCTGCTTTGAGTGGAGTACCCGGACCTACTCCTTCCTTTGTTCTGTAATTAGGGTTTTCAACCGTAATCATGGTAATTCGAGAGTTAGCTGTTTTCACGTCACCATCAGCAAAACCTAACAGATACTCTACCCTACCATCTTGACTAACTTTAATTCCTTCCCCTTGATCAACCCCCAGAGAAACTGGTTCAAATGTTGCACCCTCACCTAAAATCTCCTTGAGTTCCCCTAATGTCATACCCAATTTAGCAACCCCAATATTCTTGTTAGTGATTACCTGACTTTCTGAAGGGGTCAATACTCCCAAGTCCTGACAACCGTTAGGAATTTGATCTATGTTCTGTGAACTAATTAATCTGAGTTCTTCCCCATTCCAATAATATTGAGTTTCTTGAATACAAGTACCAGCACCAATGTACTTGTAACTATTGGAGAGAATCTTAGTTTTAGGATCATAGGTGGGAAATCCAGCTATTTCTAACCCCATGGGCTGAATTTTGATTTCTGTCCCGGATGTATCTACTTTCACGAAAGCAAATGCACCTTGATAAGCAGCCATATAACAAAGTAGCTGTACTAAGTGCTGATGATTTTCCCCAATATAGACTTCTGAGAATTCCCGTGCTGTTTCTGGGTTAAACTCAAAATTGCAAACCTGTAAACTTTTCTGACGGTTAATAACTTCATTCAGGATGGTTTCTGAACTGGGTTTACGGTTGTTAGTAATCACAGATGAGTTATCCGTTTGCAACTCTGGAGAACTTACACTATTAGTAGTGTCGGTTTTTGGCGACACGCAGGAGATTAGACCACAGGTAATCATGGTAGTTACAAAGACAATTAGCGGGGGTGTGTCCATGGGATATATACTTGGTATTTGAGACTATTCAAGGCTTTACAGTGATCTTCTGGGTGGGTATCCACTCATAAAATTAAATAATTTTCACCTGACTAGCTGCTTTTTTAGCCTTCTCCCGCGCCTCTAAAATGTTATTACCCTGAGCCAAAGCCACCCCCATACGTCGATAAGGATGGGCGTTAGGTTTGCCAAATAGTCTAATATCTACATTGGGTACTGACAAAGCTTCAGCTACACCAGTAAAGGCGACTGTATCTGAGTGTTTATCAGCTAAAATCACCGCACTAGCCGCAGATCCCAACTGTTCTATATGGGGAATTGGTAAGCCTAAAATAGCTCGTAAATGTAATTCAAATTCGTTCAAATTTTGGGAGATTAATGTTACCATTCCTGTATCATGGGGGCGGGGAGAAAGTTCCGAAAAAATTACCTCTTCTTGGGTGATGAAGAACTCTACGCCAAATATTCCCGCTCCCCCTAATGCGTCGGTAACCTTCTTGGCTATTGCTTGAGCTGCTAATATCTGGTCTTCAGGAATACCAGCAGGTTGCCAAGATTCTTGATAATCCCCTCTTTCTTGACGATGACCAATGGGAGCACAAAAAATTGTCGGTGCATTCCACTGTTTAATAGTAAGTAGGGTGATCTCTATTTCAAAGTTGATAAATTCCTCTACAATTACCTTTTGACTATCTCCCCTAGAATTGGCGATCGCATAATTCCAAGCTGCTGCAACTTCCTCCTGATTCTTGACAACAGATTGACCTTTACCGGAAGAGGACATTACAGGTTTAACAACATTGGGAAACCCAATTTGATCAGCAACACCAATCAATTCTTCTAAGGTAGAACCATAGCCATATTTAGCAGTTCTAATTCCTAACTCTTGATGTGCTAGTTCCCTAATCCTATCTCGGTTCATGGTATAGTTAGTTGCCACTGCTGTGGGTATAACTGTAATTCCGCGTTTTTCAAACTCGACTAATTTCTCTGTTCTAATTGCCTCAATTTCTGGTACAATAAAATCAGGTTGATGCTTTTGTACAACAGTTTCTAATTCATCAGCACTCAGCATAGAAATGACTTCATAGCAGTCAGCTACCTGCATGGCTGGGGCATTAAGATAACGGTCAACAGCAATTACATAATTACCTAACCTTTGCGCTGCAATTACAAATTCTTTTCCCAATTCTCCTGCACCCAGGAGCATTAACTTTTGTGGTAGCTTAGTTGAATTATGCATGAATTTATTAACCTTAATTTAATAGTTTTATACAACCAGAAATCAATGTCTGGGTGATTTTTTGCTTTTTGCGTCTTTGAGTCAAATTTTATCCATGTCCTTACCTTTTTTTCCCCCTTTAACTCAGAAAATAGAAAATGAGATTACCCGAAGTGCTGGTGTAGATTTATCTGTACTACGTCTGGATTCTATGCACCAATTGGTTAACGGTAACAAATGGTTTAAATTAAAATATAACCTCCGGGAAGCCCATCAACAAAATTACTCAACTATTCTCACATTTGGTGGTGCTTATTCTAACCATATATTTGCTACATCCGCCGCTGGTAATCTCTTTGGCTTCCGTACTATCGGGGTGATTCGCGGACATGAAAGTTTACCACTCAACCCTACTTTGAGTTTTGCTGTACAGCAAGGTATGCAGCTAGTATACCTGAATCGTGAGAGTTACCGAAACAACCACAGCATACAATTACACGGGGAGTTAAAACAAGCTTTTGGTGACATATTTATTATTCCTGAGGGTGGTAGCAATTTAAACGGGGTACGCGGTTGTATGGAGATAGTGGGTTACGCAGACGCATTTGATACTATCTGCTTGGCTTGCGGGACAGGTACAACCCTAGCGGGTATTGTACTTTCCCTGAATCCAGAACAACGCGTAATTGGTTTTCCTGTCCTCAAAAATGCAGAATTTCTGGCTCAGGAAATCCATAACCTGATCCAGAAGTATCTCGACTCTGGACTACCCGCACCAAGTTACTCCCCCACAGGTTGGGAATTAATCTATGATTATCACTTTGGTGGTTATGCAAAGGTTAATGATCATCTCCTCATGTTTAGTCAGGAATTTCAAAACTCACACCACATCCAACTTGATTACGTATATACTGCCAAAATGTTCTATGGTGTGATGAATTTACTCCAACAGGGAGTGTTTCCAAGGGGCGATCGCATCTTACTTTTACACACAGGGGGCTTGCAAGGCAATATTGGTATGGAACAGCGCCTTAAAGGTGGGTAACCCTACATACTTTGCAACACCCTCCGGATAGTTTCTGTGGGTACTTCATCGGTAACTGTCACCACACCCATTTGGGTAGGTAAGACAAACCTAACTTTACCGTCCCTGACCTTCTTATCTAGTTGTAGTGTATCAATAATCGCCTCAATGTCTAAACCCGGTGGTAGTCGAGTTGGTAAACCGGCTTTTTCAATTAGTGCATTTTGCCGTTTACTATCTTCAGCTGTCCACATACCTAGTTCTAGGGCAATCTGTCCAGCTGCTACCATACCAATAGCCACAGCTTCACCATGTTTGAGTAAACGATAGTTTGTCAGGCTTTCCACCGCATGACCAATGGTATGTCCATAGTTGAGAATTGCTCTGAGTCCCCCTTCTTTTTCATCCTTGGCGACAACATCAGCTTTTGCTTGACAAGAACGAGTTAATATGTATTCTATAAATTCCGGCTTCATATAGCGGAGTTGATTCAGGTGTTTAGTCCCTTCCATCTGGGTAAATAATTCTGCATCCCAAATGACACCGTATTTAATTACTTCCGCCATCCCAGCGCGAAATTCCCTCATGGGCAGAGTTTTGAGGGTTTCTGGACTAATTAATACTAATCGCGGTTGATGAAAAGCCCCAATTAAGTTTTTGCCATGGGGATGATTTACACCGGTTTTACCACCAATAGCTGAGTCTACCATTGCTAGCAGGGTGGTGGGTACTTGTATGACATTAATACCTCGCAGCCATGTGGCGGCAGCAAATCCTGTCATATCTCCAATCACCCCCCCACCTAGGGCTACCATGGTTGAAGACCGTTCTAGGCGGTTTTCTAAGGCAACATCATAAAGTTTTTCAATGGAGTTGAGGGTCTTGTAACGTTCACCTGGTGGGAGGTTGTAACTGGCTACTTCATAACCAGCTAATGTGAGAGATTTTACTGTTTTCTCACCGTAATGTTTAAAAATGCTGGGATTAGAAACAACTAAGACTTTTTTACCTAGGTTCAGTGTGGACATTTTCTGACCTAATTCATCTAAGCTTGATGGAGCTATGGCAATCTCGTAAGATTGCTGCGGTAGATTTACGTTAATTACAGAGGTCATTACCCAAAGTCAAATAAGCGAGCGTGCGGTGTATTCTATCGTAATTTGGATGGGATATTTGAGATGGACATTGAGCAAACACGGCAGCTATGGCGGCCATAAATATGAAGGAAATTAGGCTCTACCGTACTTGTTATGCTAATTTAACAACTGGTTCGAGGGAACAGGGAACAGGGAACACACCGAACAGAGATTAAGAAGGAATATTCAGGCATTTTCTTCAATAACCAACATTATTTCCCTTATACGGTAAGCCTT
>NZ_JANQDF010000134.1:0-32695 GCF_029891675.1 Anabaenopsis tanganyikae CS-531 | reverse complement strand
CAAGAAAGACTACCGCTATCATTGCTTGGTTTTCGCGTTGGCAATAGTCTTAATTCAATACTTGATATCGTAGGATTATATATCAAGTGGGCGATTTTCTTAACTCACTTATATCAATGCTTGTCAACATAAGTATAGTTTTGTTTATAAAATAGTCAGCTTAGGACTAGCTCATTTTTTGGGAAATGCTGAAAACGCCAATATTTTTAGCTCCCATGGGTACTGTGTTTTTATTATACTATACAAGTGTTCGATATTCCTGGACTTTCATATCACCCCCATGCAAAAATTTCCTCTGGTCTTCTTTCTCAGGTGACGTTATATGTTTTCTTTTATCCCCATTCCTTGACTAATTATGGTATATTAAACGGAGTCGTTATGAGTTTATTTAACCCCTATGACTAACCCGACTGTAGAAAATTTGGTAATTATTGGTTCTGGCCCAGCAGGATACACAGCGGCCATATATGCAGGAAGAGCAAATTTAAAACCGGTAGTATTTGAAGGTTTTGAAATGGGGGGTTTACCCGGGGGTCAATTGATGACAACAACGGAAGTAGAAAATTTTCCGGGGTTTCCCCAAGGTATTACCGGACCGGAACTAATGGATCAAATGAAGGCGCAAGCTGAACGGTGGGGGGCACAGTTATATACTGAGGATGTAATATCTGTGGATTTGAGCCAACGTCCTTTTATAGTGCGATCGCAGGAAAGGGAACTAAAAACCCATAGTATAGTTATAGCCACTGGTGCTACAGCCAAGCGTCTAGGTTTACCTAGTGAACATCAGTTCTGGAGTCGGGGGATATCTGCTTGTGCAATTTGCGATGGTGCAACACCAATTTTCCGCGGTGCAGAATTAGCTGTCATTGGTGCTGGTGACTCGGCTGCGGAGGAGTCTATTTACCTGACTAAATACGGTTCTAAGGTAAATCTACTGGTGCGTTCTGATAAAATGCGAGCATCTAAAGCCATGCAAGACAGGGTTTTAAGTAGCCCAAAAATCGAAGTACATTGGCACACTGAAGCTGTGGACATCTTCGGCGATGGTCAGATGTCCGGGGTAAAAGTACGTAATAATCAAACTGGGGAAGAAAGGGAAATCCACGCCAAAGGTTTGTTTTACGCCATTGGTCATAGTCCCAATACAGCCTTATTTAAAGGACAGCTAGAATTAGACGATGTGGGTTATATTGTGACTAAAAATGGTTCTGTAGAAACCAGTGTAGAAGGTGTATTTGCAGCCGGGGATGTGCAAGACCACGAGTTTCGTCAAGCAATTACCGCGGCGGGTACTGGCTGTATGGCGGCCATGTTGGCAGAACGCTGGTTATCATCACGGAATTTAATTACAGAATTTCATCAATCAGCTACAGTAGAGAATGAATTGGAACCCCAAACCACCAATAAAACTGAAGCCCAAGAGGAGGCTGGATTTAATTTACAGGCGACACGCCATGAAGGGGGTTATGCCTTAAGGAAATTATTCCATGAAAGCGATCGCTTGCTGGTGGTGAAATATGTATCCCCTGGTTGTGGTCCTTGTCATACTCTCAAGCCGATATTAAATAAAGTCGTGGATGAATTCACAGGCAAAATTCACTTTGTGGAAATTGACATTGACAAAGACCCTCAGATTGCGGAGAATGCTGGGATAACTGGTACACCCACGATTCAGTTGTTTAAACATCAAGAATTATTGAAAGAAGTCAAAGGTGTGAAGCAAAAAAGCGATTATCGTCAAATGATTTCGAGTTATCTTTAGAGAAAAACTTCACCCGGACTCGCTTCTAAAAGTATAGGGAAGCGGAAAAACTTTGATCGCACAGGGGTTTCAAAGCCTCTACTCTCAAAGAACCTGCTCCTCTTAGCTCTCAGCTAAGAGGAGCGTTTGTTATATCTTACTGGATGCATGCGCTCCCTCATGGCCATAAATAAACCTCAGTTACCGAAATTTATCCGTTTCGCCCAAAATTCCCACCTGTCCCAGAAATTAATGGTCATTGGCATCGCCATTACCCTATTGTTCCTGTTTTTAGCATTTTTTGCCCCCCTGTTACAGGCTTGGGGATGGTTACAAAACCCCAGAGAGTTCCTTTCTAACCCCATCCAAGAACCACCATCAGCTAAATATTGGTTTGGTACGAGTCGCTTGGGACATGATGTATTTTCTCGTACATTATTTGGTGCCCAAGCTGCGCTGCAAGTAGTGATATTAGCTACAGCAATTAGTATGATTATTGGTGTGCCATTGGGGATGGTGAGTGGCTATCTGGGGGGTAAGTTAGATCGGATGTTGCTGTTCCTCATGGATAGTATTTACACATTGCCGGGGCTACTACTGTCTGTGACACTGGCTTTTGTCGTAGGGCGGGGAATTTTCAATGCGGCGATCGCCATTAGTATTGCCTACATTCCCCAATATTATCGCGTAGTACGTAACCACACTGTAAGCGTTAAGAAAGAGGTATTTATTGAAGCGGCTCAAGCCATGGGTGCTTCCACTTTGGTTGTACTATGGCGCTATCTATTTTTTAACGTCATTCAAAGTGTACCCGTATTATTTACTCTCAACGCCGCCGATGCCATTTTAGTATTAGGCGGTTTAGGCTTTTTGGGACTAGGACTTCCCGAAGAAGTTCCAGAATGGGGACATGACTTAAGACAAGCCTTAGAAGCCCTACCCACGGGAATTTGGTGGACTACTCTCTTCCCCGGTTTAGCCATGACATTAATGGTAGTAGGGTTATCACTACTAGGTGAGGGTTTAAATGAATTTGTCAATCCTCGATTACGGCGAGAAAATAGAATGCGGAAATAGTTACTATGAGAATATAGTGGGAGCGTTTCATCCCCTACGCTTTAGCGAGGGGATGAAACGCGCGCGACTCAAGGGGATTTATCCTGTGTGTTTCCTCATTTACCACGCTGGTTTTCAATGTAATTTTTAAGTACCTCAGTGCTAACTTGTCCAGTTGTCGCAACAAAGTAAGTTGGTGTCCACAAAGAAGGTAGTTTTTTTAATTGTGGAAATTCTTTCCTTAAGTAATTTGATGCCCTACCCTTAACCCACCTAGCTATATCTGCCGGTGATTCATGGGTCGGTGCATTAATAAAAAAATGAACCTGGTCTGGTTGAACTTCAATTATACTCATAAACAGGAGGTGAGTAAAACTTGTACAGAACAATTCCAATTAGAGCTAGATTCACAGATGAAGAAAAAGCTTTTTGGGTTGACCAATGTCAGCACTCAAATAGCTTAATAAATTGTGCGATTTACCATACTCGCCAAAGTCATTACGCAAGATTAGAAAGCATGGATAATGCTTTGACAACTTACTGGTGTGGTGATGAATTACGTAGTGGGTGGAAAACTTATCATTGTCAAACCACTTATCCTGAATTAGATAAAGTCCTCAAAGAAAATCCACATTACAAAGGGTTGGCCGCCCAAGCAGCACAACAAACCTTAAAGCTAGTTGGTGAATCAATAGCCAGTTACAACGGATTAGTTAAGGCTTACTACAACGGGGATGTAATTAGACCTTCATTACCTAAGTATCGCAAGAAAGGAGGTTTCGCAGCAGTAACATTTCCTCGTCAAGCACTCACTTTTAAAAATGGTTATTTCAAACCCTCAATTAGTAAAGAAACTAAACCAGAGTTAATTACAGACATCAAACTACCTTTACCTGATTTTATTGATTCTGACTGGGTAAAGGAAGTCACAGTCCGTCCTTATTGTGGTGAGTTCTGGATTAACTGGGTGATTGATGATGGAAAAGAATCAATAAAAAACAACCCACATCTTGATTATTCTCAAGCATGGGGACTTGACCATGGGGGTACGAATTGGTTAACTGGAGTTTCTACACTGAGTAAAAGCCTGATTATTGATGGCAGAAAACTCAAATCAATGAATCAAGGTTATTGTCGTTTAGTCGCCAAATACAAGCAGGGTAAGCCTAATTTTTATTGGGATACCAACCTTGACCGTATTCAACGCCAACGTAATAACCAAATGCGAGATGCTATCAACAAAGCAGCTAGGTTTATTGTCAACCGATGCCTGAATGACCAGATAGGAAATATAGTTATTGGTTGGAATGAAGGGCAAAAAATTAATGCTAGCTTAGGTAAAACAAACAATCAAAACTTTGTCCCAATTCCCACAGGTAGACTCATTCAAAGATTAAAAGAGTTGGCTAGCGAATATGGAATTATTGTTACCATAACGGAGGAAGCGTACACATCAAAAGCGTCTTACTTAGATGACGATAACCTCTACAAGCATGGTGAAAAACCCGCAGGATGGAACCCGTCAGGTAAAAGAGTAAAACGTGGATTATATCAATCTGCCAAAGGATTTTTCACCTCGGCAGATGCCCAAGCAGCAGCAAATATTTTAAGAAAAGTAGCCACACAGCTAGGTTTATCCTTAGTCGAGGTGGGTAGGGCATCTTTGACTGTGCCACAACGATATGACTTGTTTAAAAGGTTAAATAAATCATATCGTAAACGTTGCGTAGCATGGCTTGGTCCTGCGTAGCAACATCAGTTTAGAATCCCCTGTGATTCCATCCAGGGGAGAAGTCAACTAAATATTGTTGAAGTTATTACCAAGAGGTTAGAGTGAAAGATAATATTTCTTTAATTGCGGCTGCTACTGGTGGGTTTATGCTATCCGTCGCCCTGTCCGGCTTATTGCGGGGTACACCGATGACAGCTTGGTACGACGAACCAAGGAGTTTTCATTCAGTCATGGTTAGTAGTTCACCTATGGACGCACAGAAAACACCAAACCCAGGATTTTTTGTTCAATAAAACCCAAAAAAGCTAAATAATATTTTTTCAGGTGGTTAATTCACAATTAATTGGTATTGATGTGGGGGGGACAGCCATTAAGCTGGGACGGTTCAACCCGGATGGTACTTGCTTAAAATCTTTGACTGTAGCCACTCCCCAACCATCGACACCAAAAGCCGTTGTAGCTGTAATTATAGATGCGATCGCTCAAGTTGACCCATATAATCAAGCTATTGCCATTGGTGTGGGTACTCCCGGTCCAGCTGATAAAAGTGGACGCATTGCCCAAATTGCCATCAACCTACCGGGATGGCTAAATGTACCTTTAGCGGACTGGTTAGAAGCCAAAACAGGTAAACCTACGGTTATTGCTAATGATGCCAACTGTGCCGGTTTGGCAGAAGCTTGGTTGGGCGCTGGTCGCCACTTTGACAATCTAATTTTATTGACCTTGGGAACTGGGGTTGGTGGTGCGATTATTTTCAATGGCAAACTGTTTGTAGGACATGAAGGCGCTGCTGGGGAACTGGGTTTGATTACCTTAAACCCCGATGGGCCTGTGTGTAAGAGTGGTAATTCCGGTTCTTTAGAACAGTATGCTTCAGCTACGGCAATTCGTCGCCGCACTGGACAGGAAGCATGGGAATTAGGCGCGCTGGCTGCGGCGGGAGATAAATTTGCCTTGACTTTCTGGCAAGAATATGGTATGTGTTTGGGTATTGGTCTAACTAGTTTAATTTACGTTTTAACTCCCCAAGCAGTTATTATTGGTGGTGGAGTTAGTGCTAGCTTTGAGTTTTTTTACCCCGCACTGAAGGCAGAAATTGAGCAGCGAGTCATGGCTACGAGTCGCGCAGGGTTAGAAATTTTACCGGCAGAATTAGGGAATTATGCGGGCATGGTGGGCGCTGCAAAGTTGGCATCATTACTTCTTGGGAAGGGGAATTAGAATTACTGCGGTGAATGAGCAAATACCCGACTTCTCGAAGAAGTCGGGTATCTATTTCCTCATCGTTGTATTTATTGACGTTGAAACTTGTCTGGTGTCTCAACAAGACTTTGAGAATATACTCAAGAAACCTGTACAGGTGTTGGTAAGTTGGATACAGGATGAGTTCTGTTAATAGCGGCTTCCATAAATCCTTGGAATAAAGGGTGAGGAGTGCTAGGACGCGAATGAAACTCGGGATGAAATTGACAGGCTAAAAAGAAGGGATGTTGGGGAAATTCCACAATTTCTACCAAGCGTCCATCGGGGGAAGTTCCACTGATCACATACCCAGATTCTAACAACATCTGACGATAACTATTATTAAACTCATACCGATGCCGGTGGCGCTCGTCAACTACTTCTTGTTGATAAAGATTAGCAGCTAGAGTATTAGGGAGCAAATGACAAGGATAGAGTCCCAGTCGCATCGTACCGCCCAAGTCAACTACATCCTGCTGTTCTGGTAACAAGTTGATGACTGGATACTTGGTTTTGGGGTCAAATTCCGCACTGTTTGCACCCGTTAATCCTTGTACGTTTCTCGCCCACTCAATTACGGAACACTGCATTCCTAAGCATAAACCTAAAAAGGGTATTTGGCGATCGCGAGCGTATTGAATAGCTGCAATTTTACCATCCACCCCGCGGATACCAAAACCACCCGGGACTAGAATACCATCCACACCTGCTAAATGAGTTTCCGGCGATTGGGTTTCTAAATCTTCCGAGTTCACCCATCGCAAGCGCAAATCACCATATGTAGCAATAGCTGCATGACGCAGTGCTTCTACTACGGACAGATACGCATCACTTAACTGTACATATTTTCCTACAATGGCAATTTCCACACTGTACTGAGGACTGTATAAGCGTTCTACCATTGTTTGCCAATGGACCAAATTTGGTGGGCGTTGTTCCATTTGCAACAACGCTAATACTTGTTCTGCTAATCCCTCCTGTTCTACAATTAGCGGTACTTCATAAATACTCCCAGCGTCTTGGGCAGTAATGACGCATTCCTCTGGAACATCGCAAAATTCCGACAACTTGCGTTTTAATCCCACAGGTAAGGGGCGATCGCAGCGACAGACTAAAATATCTGGTTGAATGCCAATTGATCTTAATTCCTTGACAGAATGCTGTGTGGGCTTGGTTTTCATTTCCCCGGCCGAAGGTATCCACGGTACCAGGGTAACGTGCATATACAACACATTTTGCCGTCCCACTTCCTTGCGTAACTGGCGAATAGCTTCCAAAAATGGCAGTGATTCAATATCACCGACAGTCCCACCTATTTCCGTAATTAATACAGATGGATTTGTAGCCTCAGCCACAGTCAGAATCCGCTCTTTAATTTCATTGGTGATATGGGGGATAACCTGTACAGTCCCGCCATTATAGTCTCCCCTCCGCTCTTTATTAATTACTGCTTGGTAAATTAAACCAGTGGTAACACTGTTTAGCCGCGACATAGAAGTATCAGTAAAGCGTTCATAATGTCCCAAGTCTAAATCTGTTTCCGCACCATCTTCGGTAACAAAAACTTCCCCATGCTGAAAAGGACTCATAGTACCTGGGTCAATATTAATATAAGGGTCCAGTTTCAAAATCGACACCGAATAATCTCGCGATTTGAGTAAACGGCCCAGACTTGCTGCTACAATGCCCTTACCAATACTGGAAACTACACCTCCAGTTACAAAGATAAACTTAGTCATAAGTTAGTAGTTAGAATTTTTAGCAACTTCTCAAAAAACATCCCGTCATTGTGCCACATTTGCTGTGGTGAAATATTTTGTGCTGTTGTCGTGAAAAAACTTCTAGGTTTAGTAATATTAGGGTTTATCGTTACCTCCTCTGTAGTCGCATTGGCCAGACCATCACTATTAGTTGTTTATCCCCCAAACAACCACCAAACAAACTCCGAAAAAATCTTTTTCATTGGGACTGCGCCACCAGATGGAAAGGTTCTCATCAATGGTAAGGCAATTAACCGCAGTCAAGCCGGGCATTTTGCGCCCAGTTTCCCTTTGCAGTTAGGAGAAAATCTCTTTACTGTCAGTCACCAAAATCAGCAACTAGAAATTAAAGTTACAAGGCTGGCGACGGTAGCCGAGTTACCTCAAGGATTAGCCTTTGCCAAAGATTCTCTGATTCCTGTAGCTGACATTGCCAAACTACCGGGAGAATTAATTTGTTTTAGCGCCATTGCACCCCCTAACGCCAGTGTATCTGTCAATCTGGCAAATCAAACTATTGCTCTTGTACCCCAACCTCAGCAGATAAGACTACCAAGTAATTTAGCAGCACTTACAGGAAACAACCAGCCTTATGCTGAGTCGATCCCGGTAAGGTATGAGGGTTGCACTACGTTTCAACAAGCTGTTTCCCTAACCCCAATTGATGGTAATAACATGATTGCTGATGGGAAAAGCGTAGATTTGGGGAAACCAGAATTTCAACTAACACTCAACGGCGAGACGATAACTCAACCAGGAACTGGCAATATTCAAATTGTCTCACCTGCAAACTTAGAAGTTGCCGAGGTAGTAGTAGATGCAGGGGTAGCGCGGACAGGACCAGGTACAGATTATTCCCGACTCACCCCCCTCCCCAAAGGTACACAAGCATCAATTACAGGCCGTGAAGGTGAATGGTTACGCCTAGACTATGGTGGTTGGATTCATAGCAGGGAGACTCGTGTTTTACCAGGTGCAATTCCGCCACGCACAACGATTCGCAGTGTCGGATATCGCCGGATTCCTGGTACGACAGAGATAGTTTTCCCTCTACAAGTTCCTGTACCCGTGAGCGTGCAACACAGCGATGATCATTTCACTATCACACTTTACAATACTACCGCCCAAACAGACATAATCCGTTTGGATGATGACCCTTTAATTTCTCGTCTAGATTGGCAGCAGGTAGCTCCAGAACAGGTGAAATACGCCTTTAACCTGAAAAAAAGTCAACTGTGGGGGTATAAGCTCAGATACGACAATACAACCCTGATTTTAGCTTTGCGTCATCCGCCAACAAGGGGACGGAAAAGACGAAAACCCCTATCTGATATCAAGATTCTACTCGATCCCGGACATGGTGGCAAAGAATCCGGTGCTGTGGGTCCAACTGGATATACAGAAAAAGAAGTTAATTTAGTCGTCTCCCAATTATTACGGGATGAGTTGGTAAAATTAGGGGCTACTGTTGTAATGACTAGGGATAGTGATATTGAAGTTTCTCTGGGCGATCGCATGGCTATGATACATCGAGAAGAACCGGCGATCGCCCTTTCCATACATTACAATGCCTTACCCGATAGTGGTGACGCTGAAAACACCAAGGGAATCGGCACTTTTTGGTATCATCCCCAAGGCCACAGCCTAGCTGTATTCCTGCACAATTATTTAGTCAAAAAGCTGAACAGACCCTCCTATGGTGTGTTCTGGAATAATCTGGCCCTGACACGTCCCCATGCTGCGCCATCAGTGTTATTGGAATTAGGTTTTATGATTAACCCCCAAGAGTTTGAATGGTTGACAAATTCTCAGGAACAGAAAAAATTATCAAAAGCCTTAGCTCAGGGAATTGTAGAGTGGTTTAAAAGTAGGGTGGGTTAGACGGCGATCAATTATATTTTCTTGAAAAGGTTTGTACCGTTGTAATATCAATTTACAAAGACTAGCACGTGACCCTTCAACGATAACAAGGTGGTTACAGAAATACCGACTCTTGGATTAGCTGGGTTACTGAAAATGAAAAAACCACCCGGACAAGAGCCAAAAATCAAAGGTGAGGTACTCGAATCGCTCAAAACTCAATTAAATTCGTCCGCTGGTTTTGCGAGTTACGGAGAAATTGTGAGTTGGCTCAATGACAATTATGGATTAGATGTAAGTTACCGAATGGTACATTACCTAGTGCGATACAAGCTCGGTTGCAAGCTGAAAGTACCAAGACGATGCAGTGTCAAGCAAGACCCACAAGCAATAGAGACATTTAAAAAAACATTGCACAAGCAGTGATAATTTGGCAAAAACTATTTGGTCAAGGCAAACGGTTACGTTATCTATGTCAAGATGAGACCCGATTGGGATTAAAAACCCGACCTAGACGTGTTCTGACTAGTCCTGGTGTTCAACCATTCGTGAGAGTTTCATGGAAGCGAGAAAGTTTTTGGCTGTATGGTGTTGTTGAACCATTGAGTGGATAGCATTTTTGCTTGGAATATCCAAAGCTTTGTGGAGAACATTTTCAACAATTTTTAGATGCGCTTTCATCTCAACTCGCAGAAGATATTGCACTCCTTAAAATTGACCAAGCCGCAGCACATTTTACCTCTCAATTGAAGTGGCCTGAAAATATTATTCCCCTGTGTCAACCAGCCCATTGTCCACAACTTAACCCCATTGAAAGATTTTGGTTGTTTCTCAAATCTCAAATCAAAGGACAAGTTTTCAACACACTTGATTAACTTCGCGCTCGCCTCAACGAACTTCTCAGTCAAATCACATCGGAACGTGTTATTTCCTTGACTTCTTATGATTTTATTCTCGAAGCTCTTTTTTATGCAGCTTCAATGTAAATTGATATAACCCACCAAAACATTTTAATCATGCGATCGCTTTTAGGATTAATCATTCTTGGTTCCTTCACAACTCCCAGCCTAGCTTGGGCGCAAGAAAACACGCTGAAAATAGTTTATCCGCCAGCAAATCACCAAACTAATACAGATAAAATATTTCTTCTGGGAACCGCACCACCAACAGGACAAGTTTTAATTAATAATCAACCCATTAAGCGCAGTAAATCTGGACATTTCGCCCCTAGCTTTCCCTTGGAGGTGGGAGAAAATCGGTTTACTGTGACTTACGACAATCAACAACTGCAAATACAGGTAACTAGAGTTGATAATCAGCCTAAAATCCCCCAAGGATTAGCCTTTGGAGAAAATACCCTTACGCCCCAAGTTGATATTTATCGACTACCAGGAGAAGAAATTTGTTTTAGTGCGATGGCTTCGCCCGCCGTAGGCATCGCCTCTCCTAATGCTAATGTAAGCGTAAGATTGGGAGAGCAAACTGTTAAGCTATCACCGCAACTAAAACAAATATCTCTACCCAGTAATTCAGCCATATATATAGATGGTAAAAATCAACCCATCACTCAAATTATCCCAGGGAAATATCAGGGATGTACAAAATTAGGAATATTACCAGATGGAAAAAAACCAGAATATCAATTAACTCTCAATAGCGAGACAACAACTCAAGTCAGTTCTGGTAAGATTCAAACCCTTTTACCAGCCAAACTTCCAATAGTAGAAATCATAGCTGAGGCTGGTGTGGCGCGGACAGGCCCCAGTACCACTGATTCACGGTTAACGCCTTTACCCCAAGGTGTGAGAGCATCTGTTACAGGTAAAGAAGGTGATTGGTTGCGTTTAGACTATGGAGCTTGGATTCATAGTCAAGAAACTCGGATGATTCCAGGTGCAATTCCACCACACTCGATGATTCGCAGTATAATTTCGCGGGAATTACCGAAAACAACAGAAATAGTCTTTCCTTTGCAAGTTCCTGTCCCTGTCACTGTAAAACAGGGGGATAAAACTCTTACCCTGACTTTACATAACACCACTGCCCAAACAGACACAATTCGCCTAGATGATAACCCTTTAATTTCTCGTCTAGATTGGCAGCAAATAGCTCCTGGCAAGGTGCAATATACTTTTAACCTCAAAACAAATCAACAGTGGGGATATAACCTGCAATACCGAGATACAAGCTTAGTTTTAAGTTTGCGTCATCCTCCGGTTCTTCCCCGCAGACAAACACAACCTTTATCTGGGGTAAAAATTCTGCTGAACGCCGGACATGGTGGGGAAGAATTAGGCGCAGCAGGACCAACAGGTTATTTAGCGAAAGATTTAAATTTGGTAGTGACAAAACTTTTGCGGGATGAATTGCGGCGACGAGGTGCAACAGTGGTAATGGCTAGAGAAGATGACCGGGATTTGTCTTTGGTGGAACGTCAGAAAATGATAGAGGAAAATGAACCTGCGATGGCTTCGCCCGCCGTAGACATCGCACTGACTTTTCATTATCGATTTTTGGCTGATGATGGTGATGCGGAAAATACTAAGGGAGTTAGTAGTTATTGGTATCATCCCCAAGCGCACAGTTTAGCTGTGTTACTGCAAAATCGGTTAGTGCAAAATTTGGGTAGGTCTTCTTTTGGGGTGTATTGGCATAATTTAGCGCTAACACGTCCCCATTCTGCGCCATCGGTTTTATTGGAGTTGGGTTTTATGAGTAACCCTGATGATTTTGAGTTGGCGATGGATGTTCAGGAACAAAGGAGGTTAGCGAGGGTTTTGGCTGAGGGTGTTGTGGAGTGGTTTAAGAAATGATTTTTATCACGCAAAGGCGCAAATTCGCAGAGAGAAAGAGGAGTTGGGATTTTAGGTTGGTTCATCATTCCAAAAATCTGGATTATTCATAATTACGTAATTTTACGTATGTAATTTAGCTTGTTGGTTTAAAATCAAGCGAGTGTAAATGTAATTTCAAGTCAAGCAGACTCTCCAAGTCTCTGCTACTCTGCGTGAAATAAACCCCCAAAACAGTATAAAATTAGAAAATGTATAGCGATCGCAACTAACCCGAAACTGATATGCTTTACAGACATGGTGACTGACTTGACGCATTGAACAATAATGTCTTGTTCATGTGGTAACTATCGGTGAGCTTCTTTTTTAATTCTATGCCATTGGCTGCTGAAATTTGTCCGTTTACCTTGTTGCCAACCGTGCAGAAGCGGCATAGTAAATAAACCCCAAGCCAAACCGGTAATTAAGCCAAAAGGTGTAACTAAATAATTATTAAAATCCCACAACCCAAAAACCTGGGCCGCTAATTCCAAAGGATAAGCCATCATCAACACACTGGCTAAGGCTGCACCATTCCATCTGTATTGACTTAACCAGTAAAAACCTTTACCACCAGTTACCCCATATAACAAGCGAGTCACTAGCAACCCCGTCACAGTACCATAGCAGCGCATACACACAGCCATAATAAACGGGGGTGCTAAATCTAGTCCCATATCAGGTTGCGGACAGACATGATTACCCATGAAATAGATAATATCCGCAATCCTGCCGAGCAAAGACACATCAGACGCAGCCAAGAAAGGAGCAAGAGGGGGGCCGAAAACCATCCCCACCAAAAGGAAATCAGCAATAAAACTCACCCAATTAATCTGTACATCTTGCTGAAACACTACTCTGGACATCTTCTTCTTTGCGCCTTTGCGACTTTGCGTGCAACATTTCTTAACCTACACTAGCTACATAGGGACTTGTCAACTTATCCAACTGCTGAATTAACAGACTCAGGAATAAACCCACATCTGTCACTACACCTACTGATTCTACAGAACCGCGATCGCTTAATTTAGTCACTACAGCCGGATTAATATCTACACAGACCATTTTCACCCCAGCCGGAGTCATATTTCCCACCCCAATAGAGTGCAGCATACTAGATAGCATTAAAACCATCTCCGCACCTTGAATGAGTTGGGCGTATTCCTCCTGGGCTTTAATCAAATTCATTTGGGTATCAGGCAAAGGTCCATCATCCCGAATCGAACCAGCTAGGCTGAAAGGTACATTATTAGTGACACATTCATACATTACACCACTGGGAATCACTCCAGCAGCCACAGCCTTGGCAATGCTGCCATAACGGCGGATAGTGTTAATTACCTTCAGGTGATGGCGATGTCCCCCCAGGACGGCGACACCTCGTTTCATGTCCACACCCAGGGAAGTTCCCATCATGTTTTGCTCGATGTCGTGGACGGCGATCGCATTCCCCCCTAAGAGCGCCTGTACATATCCTTCCCGAATTAACCGCGCTAAGTGTTCACCGCCCCCTGTGTGAATCACTACTGGGCCTGCCGTCACAACTACTTTACCACCAGCGTCCCTAATTTTACGTAACTCCCACGCTACTTGCTCCACCACTAATTCCACACGTCTTTCGCTGGAAACCCCCGATGACATAAAGGTAAATTCTTGACCGTGACGCTGTTCCCGTGATTCAGCTTTGCGAATGCTACGGATACCTTGCACATCTACAACTACCCTGTCGCCAATCTCCAACTCACGTAAAAGTTTACACCGAGCCACTAAGCCATTGGGAGTTTGAGTGATGGCGATCGCGCCATCCATGCGCTGATTGTGCACCTTCACCCACTCACCATTAATGCGTACTTCCGTGGGATAAATAGTACTGACGTAGAAATCATCAGGAGCCACCCCGGCTTGAATCACAGGTCCCAGTTTAGCATCCCGTTCATCTTGGGGTAAATCCACAGCCCCCAAATCAATTAACTCAGAGATGATTTCTTCCATCACCTCATGGGAGGGGGCTGAAACTCTCACCTCAGCAGCTGATGTACTCTGGCGTTGTTCTCCCAAGGTGAAATTCATCACTTGGAAACTACCACCACCATCTACAATTAAATCTAGAGCCTGGTTAATCACACCAGAGTCCAGTAAATGCCCTTCTAACCGAATCATCCGGCTTTCTACGGAAACCGTCGCATGAATATTAATATCTATTGGCTCAGTAACACGTAGGGTCAGACATTTAGCAGCACCACCAGCCTTGAGAAATTCTGTCAGTGGCGTTTCAATCACTCGGAAGCCCGCCTCTGCTAAACTTGTTTTTAAAGCATTGCTGGCTTTATTCATAATCACAATGCTTTCTACATTCACCGCATTACAGGCAAAGTTGACAGCATCGGCTTCGGTAATTGCTATGCGCTTTTCTGGTGCAACCCGCATTTCAATTAAACGGTTAGAATAGGCATCAAAAGCACCAGGATAATATAATAAATAGCCGTTAGCTAAAGGACAAAAGCAAGTATCTAAGTGATAGAAACGCTCATCAGTTAAACGCAGGGATAACACCTCAATATCTAACCATTTAGCTAAATAAGGGTGAGAATCTAATTCAGAACGAAAACCATATCCCGCCCATAACCAACGTCCTTCCCGGTCTAACAGTGCATCTCCAGCACCTTCAAAGGGTAAGTCTTTAGGGAGTAAATGAACTGTGTAACCATTTTCTTCAAACCAAGTTTGGAAGAAAGGCTCCTCACCCTGACGTTCTTTGTGGAGAAATCGGCTGAGGACGACATTTTTCCCCAAGACTAACCCAGCATTGGCGGTAAACACCATGTCAGGCCAACCTATTTGGGGCGTTACTAAATCTACGATAGCGTGTTGTTTAAGAATGTTATAGAGTTTGTGCCACTGTTCCACAGCGCGATCGCGCGAAGACTTATGAATATTCCCTTCCATCCAGGGATTAATCACATAATCTACATCGTAGTGGTCAGGAGCGCACATCAAAAAACGAATCAGGGAAGTCATAAAAATATTACCAGTGTTGAGATCCTACAAGCCTACTTCAAAGATAGTTTTTTGTCCTTTTAATTTCTCTAACGACCAGAAATTAATGAAAGTGGTCAGCATTCTATCGGGAAATACCGATACAGCAACTTGCACCGAATGTCAAGTACAGATTGAATCATAAAACTTTTGTGGGGTAGGCATCTTGCCCGCCCTTGTACCTACTCCGATGAAGTATGCTGTAAGTTAGCACACAGACTTTAAACCTATTCTATTCACCAGATCAAGATTAGGGGGATACCAAGAAGATGAAATTGCCAAAATGGCATAAAGTTCACCCATGGAAATAGACTAAGATAAATAGGCTAGTTTTTTTGAGGAATGCCCTATTTGGTGATTACGTTTTTTTAAGCCTACGTATAGTCTAGCTTCCTCCTCCCTGGCAAGAAGTGGTAAGATTACCAGGTAACTGAGAATAAGTGGCAATAGGCTATGAGTTTTTCTGGCATTACCTTAGAATATCGTTCACAAGAAGTTAAGACTCTCAAGTATTTTCTGATTTATAGTCTCATTGGTTCTCTAGTACTTCATATTGGGGTACTGTCATCACTGTTAGCTTATCTCCTGCGGAGTACCCCGCACCAAATAGAAGATCAACCAATAGAAGTGGTGATGATTGATTCTCCCATTCCAGAAGTAGAAAAACCACCCGCACCAATTCCCCAAGCAGAGACATTACCAGAACCTCGCCAGATTATTAGCAGTAACGATACCTCACCCAGTCCAGCTAGAAATCAGACTGTAAACCAGTCTCAACCAGAAATTATCCAACAGCAACCTATAGTTACACTCAGACCAACCCCAATCACCCCACCACCTGTAAAAGTCGAAAGTGTCAAAACTTCCCCAGTTCCACCGCCAACACCAACAACCACAGCTACCACAAACACCCCACAAGTCTCACGCCAAGCAGCTGTATCTAGGCTAGAATCTGTACTGAGTTCACAAACATCAGAAGCAATAACTGCTACTCCCCCCACTCAAAGTGTTGAAACTGTCAAAACTCCCCCAGTTTCACCGCCAACACCAACAACCACAGCTACCACAAACACCCCACAAGTGTCACGCCAAGCAGCTGTATCTAGGCTAGAATCTGTACTGAGTTCACAAACATCAGAAGCAATAACTGCTACTCCCCCCACTCAAACTAGTGAAAAAAATCCAGGGGTATTGACTGGTACAAGAGATTCTAGAGCTACACAGGGAAATAGTGATAGTGTTAATAGGGGAGAGTCAAATCAACCAAGTGGTACAAGTTCAGTCTCCACAGCAAATACTGCCACGAGTAGCAATAATAAAGTATCAGTACAGCCTTCCACACCCCCAGCTAATAGCAGATCAGAACGTACTAATCGTCGTGGTAATTCCCGCAGATCATCTACTGGACGTGCAGCTTGTGTTAGATGTAATACTAACTATCCAGAATTTGCCAGACGGCAAGGTATCGAAGGCAGAGTAGAAGTTGCTGTTGATATTGATGCCAAAGGTGATGTTACCAATGTCCGTATTCTCAGGTCAAGCGGTAACAGAAGATTGGATGAAGAAATCAGGAAACAAGCGAATAATTGGAAATTACAACCGTCCGAAGGCGGGAGAGAAGGGATATCAATAGCTACTGATTTTACCCTGGAAGGTTCACAGCGACACCGCCAAGTCCAAGAACGGAAAAAAAAGCAAGAAACCAGCCGTTCCAGGGAAACAAGTCGCCAAACAGAATCATCTAGTTCCAGTCCTACACCGACTACCAGCACTCCCACCAGGTCAAACCCAGTTAGACGCGTCAGACGAAAACCTCAGACTGAGCAAAACACAGCCGCGGGTTCATCCTCTGGACAAGGAAAGACCCCTACACCGGGAAATGTGAGAGATTCTTTGCGCAATACCCGCAGTCAGGAAACCTCTACTAATTCTGTCACACCAGCAGGGGAAACAAGTACAAATCCCCCGCTGACCACAAACAATACTTCTTCTAGTCAAAATCGGTTACGAGACGCTTTACGCCGTAGTCGCCAACCTGCTGAATTACCGCAGTCCACCTCATCACCAGAGTCGGAATGATGAGTAGCAAATGAACAGTTTTTGTTTTATTGCCATAGAATAGAAATAAAGTTTATATGCTTAACCTTGACTCAGCATCATTGCCCATGATTACTTCTAATCGCCGTTACCATATCATTACTTTCGGTTGTCAAATGAATAAAGCTGACTCAGAGCGCATGGCTGGTATTTTAGAAGACATGGGCTTTGCATGGTCGGAAGACCCTAATGATGCAGATCTGATTCTTTACAATACTTGTACAATACGAGATAACGCTGAACATAAGGTATATTCTTACCTCGGTAGACAAGCGAAACGTAAACACGAGCAGCCGGATTTAACCTTGATTGTTGCTGGTTGTGTTGCCCAGCAGGAGGGAGAAGCCCTGTTACGACGAGTGCCAGAATTAGATCTGGTCATGGGACCACAACACGCTAACCGTCTCAAAGATTTGCTCACATCGGTATTTGATGGTAATCAAGTGGTGGCTACTGAGTCGGTTCACATTATGGAGGATATCACCCAACCTCGAAGAGATAGCAGTGTCACGGCCTGGGTGAATGTCATTTATGGCTGTAATGAACGCTGCACCTATTGTGTGGTTCCTAATGTCCGTGGTGTGGAACAATCTCGCACTCCGGAGGCTATCCGCGCGGAAATGGAGGAGTTGGGGCGAGAAGGTTACAAGGAAATTACCCTCCTGGGGCAAAATATTGATGCTTACGGTCGAGATTTGCGGGGTAAAACTCCCGATAGTTTGCGGAGGGTACCTATAGGTCGTCATCTGTATAATTTCACGGATTTACTTTATTATGTCCATGATGTCCCAGGTATTGAAAGGTTGCGATTTGCTACTAGTCATCCACGTTATTTTACGGAGCGATTAATTAGGGCTTGTGCTGAATTACCCAAGGTGTGTGAACACTTTCACATTCCCTTTCAGTCAGGGGACAATGACGTGTTAAAGGCAATGTCACGAGGTTATACTCAGGAGAAATATCGCCGGATTATTGATACTATTCGGCAGTATATGCCGGATGCTTCTATTAGTGGTGATGCTATTGTGGGCTTCCCCGGGGAGACGGAGGCACAGTTTGAAAATACCCTGAAGTTGGTAGAAGATATTGGTTTTGACTTGTTGAATACAGCTGCTTATTCCCCCCGTCCCGGTACACCAGCTGCTTTATGGTCTAATCAACTCAGTGAAGAGGTGAAAAGCGATCGCCTACAAAGATTAAACCATTTAGTTAATATTAAAGCATCCGAGCGATCGCAGCGTTACATGGGACGCATTGAAGAGGTTTTAGTAGAAGCCCAAAATTCCAAAGATACCACTCAAGTCATGGGACGTACTCGCGGGAATCGTTTAACTTTCTTTAATGGGGACATAAATATATTAAAAGGGCAAGTTGTCAAGGTAAAAATTACTGAAGTTCGGGCTTTTAGTTTGACAGGCGAACCCGTAGAACTGCGGCAAGCAGTCCCTGTGTAATTTAATACTTACTCCTGGTCTCCTAATTTTGTCAATAATTAGGTAGCACTGTCCTGGACTAATTGGTCTAACTCTTCCTGCATCCGATTGACAACTAATTCATAGCAATGATTGACATACTTATGATCGCTAGCGGCTTCTCGACCGTAGCGTTCAAATACAATGGGTTTACATACCCTCGTATGAATAGACATCGGCAATGGGATATTAGGAAGAGGCCCAATTGCTAATCCCCAGGGTAATCCCAAATAAATAGGAAATACTACCGGGTCAACTCCAAACAACCAAGGCATTCCCCATTTATGGAGTTGCTCTAGAATTTTATACAAGTCAGCTAACACGATTAAGGTATCATGAGCGCCCGTAGAAATCACAGGTACAATCGGTACATTTTCCCGCAGAGCTAACTTGATAAATCCTTTCCGTCCGGCAAAATAAATTTTATGCCGCAAATAATGTGGTCGAAACACGTCTTGTGCTCCACCAGGGTAAACCAGTAGGCTCGCACCGGAACGCAAAGCGGAGTAAGCCATTTTTGGGTGAGCTATCACGGCTCCAGTCTTGGCAGCAATTTTTGCTATTTCTGGGCTGAGTTCCCATACTTTGGGGTGCATGAGTCCGTAAACCGGTTTCTCACAGCCAAATTTTCGGAACCAGTCGTACATGATCATTGACATATCAGGGGTCGCCAGTCCTCCATTGTGAGAACCAACAAACAGTACTTTCTCTTCCGGTGGAATATGCTCCCAACCACTGGTTTGAACTCGAAAGTAGTAATGATATAAAAAACTCAGCAAGGGCATGAGGTTGGCGATGAAATTTGGGTCTCGTTCATCTAATGACCAGCCTATTTTTTTTTCGCTTTTATGTTTTGTTTGTAACATCTATGAATATTAACAGATTTAGTAAAAAGGTAACTAGAGGAACTATCCTAGTCAAATGAGACTAGTATTGACACCTATATTTTAATCTATATCCATAATATATCTTAAGGAAAACAGTTTCCCTTGAATTAGGGCTGCTACTCTTGTCTTACCACTTCTGATCAGCATTATATAGGTTTTTTTCATACAGATACATCTCTATCGTTTTCCCATGTATGGCCAAAAATTCCACTCCAGCCATATCAGCTTTTATTAAATTTGGACACATCCCATAGGAAGATGACTAACTGCAAAAATAACAGGTACATTAATCCGGGATGTTGTTATGCACTGGATTTATAGTGAGGTTTGGCTGATGGCCAAACCTCTTTTATTATTCCTAGCTAGAAAAATACTTGGACTGATGAAATTATTCAAAGTGTTTTTGTAAGTTGTTTACTTCGGCTAATGCTTATACTTAATAATAATTCATCTTAACTCTGCAATAGCAGAATATACTTTAATACTAATTAAGTATTTTTCCTAAATTTACTATTGGTGACGGCTCAAAACAAGCTGGAGTATGTAATTAATTATTAAATCTTAGCAGTAAAAATACTGGCAAATTTTACCAAAAAATTAATAGCTGTTGAGAAATTATCTTAAGAATTATGAAAAAATTGAGTATTCCCGCCATGCGATCGCATTTACTTAATTGGTATCACACACACGGGAGTTTAAAATAAATGGGAAGTGAGGCCATAGTTAATGTCTAAGACTCTAAACCAATAAACTATACCTCCTAACTCCATACTGATAACTCCCATTCCTAAATCTAACTAACAACCGATGCAAGAGCTTGACAAACAAAAGACCATCGACATACTGAACGCTATCATGGAATTTGAACTAGCCGGAGTAGTCCGCTACACGCATTATTCCCTGATGGTCACCGGACCTAATCGCATACCCATTGTCAATTTTTTCAAAGCCCAGGCCAGTGAATCTCTACTTCACGCCCAACAGGTAGGAGAAATTCTCACGGGTTTAGATGGGCATCCCTCTCTAAAAATCGCCCCGATGGAAGAGACTTACGAGCATACAGTCAAGAATATTTTGGCGGAAAGTTTATTCCATGAAAACAAAGCACTGGATTTGTATAAAACTCTCCTAGGCACTGTCAGTAATGCTAGCATTTATCTAGAAGAATTTGCTCGTGGCATGATTGGGCAAGAAGAGATGCATAGTCTCGAATTGAAAAAAATGCTCCGGGATTTCAGCTAAAAGTTAAGGACCGGGTATTGGGGGTATTGGAATTTTTCCTTACTCTCTATTCCCTATTCCCTATTCCCTATTCCCTATTCCCCAAATTATGAATATCACTACCGCTCTACCTAGTTTTGTGATTACACTCCGAGAAGGAGTAGAAGCTGCCCTCGTTGTTGGCATTGTCCTAGCTTTACTTCAAAAAGCCAACCAATCGCGACTCAATCCTTGGGTATATGCTGGTGTGGCTGTTGGCATTGTCATTAGTGCTTTGATGGGTGTGTTATTTACTTGGTTAATTCAAACACTGGGAACAGTAAACCCTCAGTATACCTCGGTGATTGAGCCAATGCTGAAGGCTTTGTTTACTGTCCTTGCCATCGCTATGCTCAGCTGGATGCTCATCTGGATGACTAAACAAGCCAGGTTTATGAAAGCCCAAGTTGAAGGAGCAGTCACAGAAGCGCTCACACACAACTCAAATGCCGGGTGGGGCGTTTTTAGTTTAATTTTAGTTGCTGTTGTCCGTGAAGGTTTTGAAACTGTTCTATTTATTGCTGCTAATTTTCAACAGGGATTTGTACCGGTCTTCGGTGCAATTGCTGGTTTAGTAGGGGCAGCTGCTATTGGAGTGTTACTATTTAAGTGGGGTGTCAAAATCAATCTGCGCCAGTTCTTCCAAGTGATGGGTGTTTTATTGGTATTGATTGTTGCCGGTTTAGTGGTTTCTGCCTTGAAGCATTTTGATCAAGGTTTTGCTAACCTCGCTTTGAGTGGTAGCACCTCCGATAATATCTGTTTCTATTACGATCACTTCAGGAACATCCACTCTTGCGTTTTGGGTCCCATGGTGTGGAATACTGAACGAATATTGCCAGATAAACAATTTCCCGGCATTATTCTCAAATCTTTACTTGGTTACAGAGACCATCTCTACTTAGTACAGGGGATTGGTTACGTTTTATTTTTGACAACTGTGGGGTTACTTTATTTCCGCAGTCTAACTGGTAATGTTTCAAATTACCGGAATAATTCACTCAAAAACTCATGATTATTATGATGTCTACCCACCTATGATCAAAAGTTTTCAGTGGTGACTAAACTCCTAAATACGAGTAAAAATTTTTTACCACACTAAAACCTATGAAAAATGCGAGTAAACACACAAGGCAAAATTCCACAAGGGAACCATGACGGCGCTACTCGCTATTATCTATACAAGGTTTTAAGACTGAAAAAAGCTACATATCATTATACAGTAATCATGCCAAAATTACTATTAAAAAGATAACAAATATTATTGCTGATGTTCTTATCTACCCCCCAAGGCTAAATCTAGTTCCCTTTGAGTACAAACTTGTTTGCCATCATACCGCGATTTTTCTTCCCTATCGGAGAAGCGAGTCCCTCGTAATGCTAATTCTGCATAGGGGATCATCGGGAACCTATTACATGATTGATTCCGAGTAATTACGGCTGTGCTAATTTCCCAACTTTAGCGAAGTAATTCATTTTCCTGAACTTGATTTCTGGCTCCATCTTGCAACACCGCAGAGGTAAGCAGAGACTCAATAATTAGTGCTTTACGTTGGCTTAAATCTTCTTTTTCTGTATCGCAGTAGTGGCGCAAGGCTTGCAATACTTGCAGAAATCCGGCACGACCATAGGGCGTTTCCACAGCAAGGCGATTAGTCATAACTCATAAGCCAATATTTGCCCTACTCAGTTTACCCTGTTCCCGTGGAGTTTTAGCCTACAAACTCTATCGATGAACAAAAAACTCAACCAGGGACTTATGCCTCAAGTGCAGGACTATATGCTCATGGGAGCGGCTGGTTATTTATTTGAAAGAGCGCAGTAGAAAGCTGACAATTGTAACTCGCGTTTCGGCTATTGATGAAGTTACCCTAGTTTGAATTCGATGATTAGTGCTTAGTCCTGCTATTAGGTGGAGTAAAAAGGTAATTATGGCGGCTTGCACAAGTTTTTCAGGCATGGCAGTTATCCTTATTCTTATTGTTGATAGGAGTTCAAGTAGCAGCGACTTCTGTAAATACGCTTTACTATTGGTTTAGCGGACTTGACCGGATTAATTGCATAATTGATCAACCAAAACCTAAGAAATGTTGGAAATATTACCAATAGTTCAAATAAATTTACTTTTACACTCGCCATATTCAGGTTTAATTCTAGATCCACAGCTGATGTGGAAAAGCAAAGTCTTGTCTGAGACATCACCTGTTGATTTTTAAATTTTTTCCTCCATGACCACATGGAGATACAGACATAGACGTTTATCCTCTATAAAAAGTGTCCAGGAGGATTTTTTTCATCTCTCAATTAGAGGAACAATCAGCAAAATTTGGGACAAAACTAGCCATCAGCCATTCACTGCACTCGCCACATATTGATCCCACAACTTCCAGTCAAAGAAGAAAACCAGGGCGATAGATTCTGGTAGAACTCCAATAAAAAATGTCTTCGCGCCCTACCTGTTTGGCTTCGCCCAATGTCAGCCCACCCTCGGTAGGCAGGAAGAGTGTCAACCCGATAAGATAGATGTAAAATTAAGATACTACAAGCACGCTGCATGATTCCTATCGTTGTTGAACAATCCGGTCGGGGCGAACGCGCCTTTGATATCTACTCACGACTCTTGCGTGAGCGGATCATATTTTTGGGACAACAGGTTGATAACGAGATTGCAAATTTGATTGTTGCCCAATTGCTATTCTTGGACGCTGAAGACTCGGAGAAGGATATTTATTTGTATATTAATTCTCCTGGTGGTTCGGTAATGGCTGGTATGGGAATTTTTGACACTATGAAGCACATTCGTCCCGATGTTTGTACCATTTGTACTGGACTGGCGGCAAGTATGGGCGCTTTTCTACTCAGTGCAGGTGCTAAGGGTAAGCGAATGAGTCTACCCCATTCTCGGATTATGATTCATCAACCCTTGGGTGGCGCTCAGGGGCAGGCGACTGATATTGAAATTCAGGCACGTGAGATATTATACCACAAGCAACGACTTAATGAATATTTAGCTGAACATACTGGTCAACCAATTGAGCGTATTGCTGAAGATACCGAACGGGACTTCTTTATGTCCCCAGAGGAAGCTAAGGAATATGGATTGATTGATGAGGTTATTGACCGTCACGCTGCTGGTAGCCGTCCAGTTGCTGTTCTCAATCAGTAGCTGTAGACTTGGGGATCAGGACGCAAGCCCCAAATCCCCCATCCCGGATTAAAATCCCGCTACCGGGTCTGGTTGAGACTCCAGATGTTTGAGAAATCCGTGTAATTCTTCTGCTGTGAGTAAAGTGCGAGACCGCTTACCGTAGGCTTGAATTAAATGGTCTCTTCCCTGTTCTGGTGTCCAACCTAGACGCTGAAGTTCCACATCTGTTTTTGCAATCACATCAGACAAATCAACTGGTTCACTGGTGTTCTTTTGTTTACCTGCTCCTGTGTGATCAGTCCCATGGTCTTGGAGGTTAGAACTGCGGGGTGTAAATGGTGTAACATTACCCGCAAATCTCTGATGTTTTGGCTGATGATCAGTGATTGTCTGATCATCTTCCACTGAGTTATATAATTCTAGTGGTGGGTTGTCATTTACTGAAGCATTTGGATAAAAATCGGGGCTGTATGTATGGACATTATCAGCAATATCCGTGCTCACTGTTACTGAATCGGATGGGATAATCTGTTTATTGACCTGCGGTAGAGTTCTTTGAATATCATTGGGTGCTGACCACTGGCTACTGCTATAGTCTTCATCTATCACCGGGGAATAGTTACTCTCATTGGGGTGGTTCAATTTCACCCTAGTGTTGTTCCAAGTAGGATTTGACTCCATTGGTGATGCTACTGGCTGAGTGCATTCTACCGTTACCTGTGCAGAATTATTTATACCCAAAACCATTAATGCTCTAGTTCGGGCTTGGTCTTCTGCTGCTTCTACGGTTTCTGCCCCCGCCATAGCAGTAGCACGGGTGAGATTTTCAATTTGCACGCTAGCCCGGACAATATATTTCCCTTGGAAAATTTGCACTAATTCAGTAATAATACTGCCGTTGGGATATAACCTATGGAATTGAGCCAACATCAACATAATACTGCCACCAATCTCAATGTGCTACTTTTTCCTCTGTTCTGATTCATTGAGGCTGAATATTTCTGAGTATTAACTAAAAATTCTAGAATTTTAACGATTGATTATTCATCCGACATATTCAACTTTGCCCACTTAAATGCTTTTCAGGATAATACTCCCAAAAAAAAGCACAAATTAAAAGTTTTTACTTGACTCAGAATTCAGGAATCAGAAATCAGTTCTGTCCCAATTTTAGCCGATTGCGATGGGCGCACTGTCAGAGGCAATGGCATCTCTTGAGCATGGGGGTGATTGACATGCTATACTGTTTACCCAATTCTATACTTGGAATTATTTCCTATAAGTACGCATTAAATCTACAATAATGGAGATAAGGTTCCCCGCAGTTGCTTCAAGCTGCTTAAGTGATTGTTACCGATTCTATATGTAGGAAAATCAGGTTTACGGCCAGTTTATTCTACTTACACATCAGGAGAACATGGTTTGAAAGCACCTGAAATCTAGACAATCAAACACTTGTGGTTTTACCCGGTAGCACTTGTGGTCACCGTGAGTGAGTTGTCTTAAACCAGCCTATGAGTAAAACTCATTCCGTAATTACCTAGAGTTGCTCAATTCCAATCAAGTGTACTGTATTCAAGTCTAGTTGTAGGGGCTGCTCTATCCAGACGAACTCACCAGATGATTTTATAGTGCGAGGTATGGCTACGCCACGCAAGCTATTGTAGATATAAAGTGGCTGACCGTAAGGGTGAAACTCCTAACCCTGCCTTACGGAACCCTTCGTTTCCTCTAAGCGTGCGGTTAGGCAGAAATGACCGACGATCTGATAAGAAGTCGTTGTCTATCATGCCCCCGGGCTTGACGCGCAGCGTCCCCCCATGGGAGAAAGCTACAAATAAAACTGACTTTTTTTTGGAAACTGAAAAACCCCTCTCCAAACCTCTCTGCTCCCAGGAGAGATAGTTTAAAATTTCCCCCTTCTCCTTGTAGAAAAGGGTTAGGTAGAAGAGGTAGGGAAAGGGGATTGGGGGGTGAGGTTATACGATAATCTTTCCTCATGACCTGAAAAGTCAGCAGAGCAAAGGTTCTTTTGAGTTTTGCGTAGCAGCAAAGCGCCCCTGTAAGCCGTATTCGCGCAGCGTCTCCCCTTGGGAGAAGGTATACAGGAAAGGGCCAGATTAAATGAAAAATGATGTTTTGACCAAAGGTCGGTTCACTGCATGGAATTTTCTATCGCTACACTCCTTGCCAATTTCACTGATGATAAATTGGTAGCTCGTAAAGTTTTGGAAAAGAAACTGGGTTGTGAGGATGAAATTAGTTTACAAAAACTTCACATTGCCTTGGAAGTTCTCGAAAAAATCGGAATTCTGGTGAAAGAACGCGGCAAATATCGCCGGGTGGCAGAAGAAGGCGTAATTGAGGCCAAGCTCCGTTGTTCTAGTAAGGGCTTTTGCTTTGCTATTCAAGATGTGGAAGGCTCTGAGGATATTTATATTCGCGAAAGTCATCTGAGTAATGCTTGGAATGGCGATCGCGTTTTGGTAAGAGTCCTCAAAGAAGGTAGTCGTCGTCGTTCTCCAGAAGGAGAAGTGAAGCTGATCCTAGAACGGTCTAACCATACTTTACTAGCGCGAATTAAGGCAGTAGACAACGGTTTCCGTGCTGTACCCTTAGATGATCGGTTGTTGTTTGAACTCAAAATCCAAACAAACAGCATGAAGTTAGAAGAAGCTATTGACCACCTGGCTCATGTGGAGGTTTTGCGTTATCCCTTGGCACAATATCCTCCTTTGGGTCGAGTGGTACAAATCCTGGGTAGCGATGCCGAGGCTGCTGCTGATATAGATTTGGTCACTTGTAAGCATGATCTATCACGTAATTTCCCGGAGATTGTGATAGACGCAGCTGCTAAGTTGCCCAGAAGGCTCCTGAAGGCAGACCTGAAAGACAAACTAGATTTACGCAATTTATTTACTCTGACTATTGCGGGTGTAAATTGTGATGCAAAATTTAGGGAAAATGCTTTCAGTTTGGAGAAAACAGCGGAGGGACATTGGCTGCTAGGTTTTCATATTGCTGATGTTTCCCATTATGTCCACCCTGATGAACCCTTAGATAGAGAATGCGCGAAGCGGGGGAGGTCAGTTTACCTGGGCGACTTATTGCTGCCTATGTTACCGGAATCAGTGGCAGATCTCTGTTCGTTAGTACCACTAAGCGACCGGCTGGCGCTGTCTTTCTTAATTGCTATTGACCCCAGGTCTGGAGAGGTTTTGGAGTGGGAAATTCAACCTAGCGTTATCAATGTAGATACGGCAGTGAGTGGGGAACAAGCAGAAGCTATTCTGACCGGTGAATTTCAAGGTCAACCACTAAAGGTGATTGAGATTCTGCAAGGGTTGGAAACTCTACGCAAGGCTGTGAAACTAAGACGGTTAAGTCGTGGTAGTTTACAGTTGAATCTACCACCTAACCAAAACCCCTATGCAGATGAGGGGATCTTAGGAGCGGTATTGGTGAATGATTTACCAGTGCGCTCGCTCTTGACCGAGTTTGTGCTATTGGTTAATGAACTCATGGCTCAACATCTGAGTGCTTTAGGCATCCCCGCCATTTGGCGAGTCCAAGGCGTACCTGATACAGAAGATGTTCAGGAAATGCTGAAATTAGCCATCAATTTAGGCGTAGAACTAGCATTAGAAGCAGACGTAGATATCCAACCTTTAGATTATCAGCACTTAACTAGGGCTTTTGCCGAATCCCCATCGGAGCAAGTTCTGACCTATCTCTTACAAGACACACTCAAGCCATCTGCCTATAGCACCACTAAAGGATTCCACTTTGGTTTATCACTACCACAATATACTCACTGTACTTCTCCCCTGCGACGATACCCAGATTTGCTCATGCAAAGAGTGTATCATATGCTGCTAGAGTATGGACGTGATCGCCGCAACACCCGGGTGAAAGAGCGAGTTAACCTGCGCCACTCCTCTTCTCACAATGAAATTAACTGGAACGTGTTACCGCCAGAATTGCAACAGGAACTGCAAAGCGACCTGAATCGGGTAATTATCCAGATTAACGACCGAGAAAAACAAGTCCAAGAAGCCGAAGCCGATTTAGCCGGACTGCAAAAAGCCCAACTGATGAAACAGCGCATCGGTCAGGTATTCCAAGGTGTAATTACTGGGGTGCAGTCTTATGGGTTCTTTGTGGAAATTGAAGTCCCAGGCGCAGAATCTATATCAGAAGAAGATATCAGCGTACCTTTACGAGTGGAAGGACTGGTACATGTCAGTTCCCTCAAAGATGATTGGTATGAATACCGCGCCAGACAACAGGCACTATTTGGGCGCAAAAATCGAGCTTCTTACAGACTAGGCGATCGCGTAGCTGTGCAAGTTAAAAGTGTCGATTACTATCGTCAGCAAATTGATTTAGTAACTGTCAGCAATGATCTTGTATCTCAAGGTTTTGATGTTAATGCTAGTCAAAACGACACATCAGATATCTACTTACCCAGTAACTTAGATACTTATGCAGACGATTAATAAACTTTATTCAAGCCGCCGTGTCCACAAACTCTAAACCACTTATATTAGGCATATCTGGTGCTTCTGGTCTCATCTACGCCGTTCGTGCCCTCAAATATCTGCTGGCTGCAGATTATGAGATTGAACTAGTTGCTTCTAAATCAACTTACATGGTTTGGAGCAGCGAACAGGAAACTCGAATGCCGGCTGAACCATCAGCACAAGAACAATTCTGGCGAGAACAAGCTGGAGTAGCCGTTGGGGGCAAACTACGCTGTCATCCTTGGGGTGATGTGGGCGCCGGAATCGCCAGTGGTTCTTTTCGCACCTTGGGGATGATCATCATGCCATGCAGCATGAGTACAGTGGCAAAGCTAGCAGTTGGCTTAAGTTCTGACCTACTAGAACGGGCTGCCGATGTCCAGATTAAAGAAGGCCGAAAGCTAGTCATAGTCCCCCGAGAAACACCATTCAGCCTCATTCACCTACGAAACTTAACAAGTTTGGCAGAAACTGGAGTCAGGGTCGTACCAGCCATTCCGGCTTGGTATCACAATCCTCAAACCATTGATGACTTAGTGGATTTTGTAGTTGCTCGTGGTTTAGATCAACTAGATATTGATTGCATTCCCATTCAGAGGTGGCAAGGAAGTAAGTAAAGGTAAAATTTAATCAATTTTGTCTTTAGTTGATTTCGTAACTTTGACTTTTGCCTTTTATATGGCTGTAATTCGCTTAATTCTTTTAGTAGCAGTACTAGGAATACTCACACTATTGTTAGTTCAAAATTGGTCCCCTGTTCTCCCACTAGTATTTTTGGGTACGCGAACTCTACCGTTACCACTGGCAATGTGGATTGTTTTTAGTACTGCTGCTGGTGTTTTTACATCGCTCCTGATTACTATCCTCCTGAACATACCAATTGATTTTGGGGGGCAAGAAGAAGAAGAAGAAGAACGCCAAAGACCATTTAAATCAACGGCCACTTCACCCCGCGGGAAAGCGGCATTTAGGGAGGAACCTTTCAGCAAGCCTTCTAGAGCGACCGGCGCAACCGGTAAAACAGAGTCAGCCACCAGTAACACGTTTGACGATTGGGATACAAATGACAGCAGAACTGATGATTGGGACTTTGACAGCGCACCACCAGAACCCCGGACTTCTGGTCCTCAAACCACCTACGAACGCCAACAAGAACCTCAAAGCAGTTCTAAATCTGGTTCTGTTTACTCTTATAACTATCGTGAGCCAAAAAATACCGCCGTGGGAAAAACTGAATCCATTTACGATGCTGATTACCGGGTAATCAGACCACCATTACAACAACCGACTACTAATCAAGATGAGGATCAAGCTGATGATGACGACTGGAAGTTTTTTGAAGATGATGATTTAGAGGATGAAGATGACCCCTCGCGTAAATAAGCTTTTAACTAGTGGGTACAATTGGGCGCTAGCTCTGACCAGGCAGATACTAAACCATGATCAGAGCGAGTATGGTACAGAACTTGTATACCGCAGTGGTAAATGGTTTGGTTGCTTTCCTCAATATAGAGAAACTGTACCTACTGGCACTTCTCCAGAGTCAAGCAAGAAGTAAACGCTAAATCTACTTAGGTAAATTTAGAGAAGTTGTATAGACAAATATATCTTTAATGGAGTGAAATAACTGGTGAGCAGCTTATTGCAAGGAGTCAACCTGTATTTAATTGGCATGATGGGCGCAGGTAAAACCACGGTAGGAAAATTACTAGCACAGCATCTGGGTTATAGGTTTTTAGATACTGATGATGTCATTACTAAATCAGTAGGAAGATCCATTAATCAGGTGTTTGCCCAAGAAGGTGAAGCAGCATTTCGCCAGTTAGAAAGCGATGTACTGGCACAAGTTTGTGCTTATACCCATTTGACTATAGCAACAGGTGGAGGCATCGTATTACGACAAAAAAACTGGAGTTACCTCCGCCATGGTTTAGTTGTATGGCTAGACGTACCAGTAGAATTACTGTACACACGCATAGCAGAGGATACTACAAGACCATTGTTAGAAGATGCCGATCCCAAGGGCAAATTGCGATCGCTTCTCGAAGAACGAAAACCACTTTACTCCCAAGCTGACCTCAAAATCACCCTGAGAGCAGAAGCCACACCTGAAGAAATTGCTAACAGAGTCATAGAAGCAATTCCTGGTGTTCTCAAACCAAAAGTTTCTCCCTGAACTAGTTATGGGAGCATGACTACTGTCCAAATTCCAGCCTAGCCTGTTCCACCAAATCGGCTGTGACCACCTTTTTATCTGCTTGACGTGCCAAGTGCTCAATACTAGCTCTAGCTTGGGAACGGGCAAAAAAGGGAATATTCTGCAATTTTTGCTGCGCTTCTAATGTCCAGCGCAAAGCATCGCTAAAATTTTTATTGCTCATAATGATTTCTTGATGATGCAATTAGTTCAATTCTCTCATATCCTGGGGACGAAAAAAAGCCCTTGTTATTAAACAAGGGCAACTAAAAAGGTGATTGTCAGTGATGAAACAAAACCTATAACCTAGTCAATGTCATTCATGAACATAACTGGCTCAGTTTCGCGGTTAATTCCCTTTTCAAAGCCACCAGCACCAGCGCGGGCGCGACCAGCGTGCCATAGGTGACCAATGAGGAAGAAGAAACCTAATACATAGTGAGATGTTGCTAACCAAGCACGTGGAGATACGTAATTGAAGGAGTTAATTTCCGTAGCAACACCACCCACGGAGTTCAGAGAACCCAAAGGCGCGTGGGTCATGTATTCAGCAGCACGACGTGCTTGCCAAGGCTGAATATCATTCTTGATTTTATCCAGGTCAAGACCGTTAGGACCACGTAGAGGCTCTAACCAAGGGCCTTGGAAATCCCAGAAGCGCATGGTTTCACCACCGAAGATAATTTCACCAGTGGGAGAGCGCATCAAATATTTACCCAGACCTGTGGGTCCTTGTGCAGAACCGACGTTAGCACCTAAGCGTTGGTCACGAATTAAGAAGGTCAAAGCTTGAGCTTGAGAAGCTTCAGAAGCAGTCGGACCAAAGAATTCGCTGGGGTAAACAGTGTTGTTATACCAAACCATTGTGGAGGCGATGAATCCCATTAAGGAAAGAGCGCCCAAGCTGTAGGAAAGGTAAGCTTCGCCAGACCAAATGAACGCACGACGCGCCCAAGCAAAAGGCTTGGTGAGGATATGCCAAATACCACCAGAAATACAGATAAAGGCAATCCAGATGTGACCACCAATGACATCTTCCATGTTATTGACGCTGACAATCCAGCCGTCGCCACCAAAAGGAGACTTGATCAAATAACCGAAGATCACAGCGGGGTTGAGTGTTGGGTTAGTAATAACACGAACATCACCACCACCAGGTGCCCAGGTATCATACACACCGCCAAAGAACATGGCTTTGAGCACCAACAGCAGCGCCCCACATCCGAGAATTATCAGGTGGAAGCCGATGATGTTGGTCATCTTGTTTTTGTCTTTCCAGTCATAACCAAAGAAGGAGGAATACTCTTCTAAGGTTTCTGGTCCACGAACAGCATGATAAATACCGCCAAAACCCAAGACAGCTGAAGAAATGAGGTGAAGTACACCAACAACAAAGTAGGGGAAGGTGTCGATAACTTCACCACCAGGACCAACGCCCCATCCCAGGGTGGCGATGTGAGGAAGCAGGATTAAACCCTGTTCGTACATCGGCTTTTCAGGAATGAAGTGAGCGACTTCAAATAAAGTCATCGCTCCGGCCCAGAATACAATCAAACCAGCATGGGCAACGTGAGCGCCCAGTAGTTTACCAGATAGGTTGATTAAACGAGCGTTACCAGACCACCAAGCAAAACCTGTGGATTCTTGATCACGTCCACCGCCTAATACAGTCGGTCTATTAGAGAGCGTTACCACGAGGTAGAACCTCCTCAGGGAATACAAATTGTTTGTGAGGCTGATCTTGAGGAGCCATCCAAGCGCGGATACCCTCGTTCAGCAAAATGTTTTTGGTATAGAAAGTTTCAAACTCTGGGTCTTCTGCTGCCCGCAATTCTTGGGAAACGAAG
>NZ_JANQDF010000133.1:0-6488 GCF_029891675.1 Anabaenopsis tanganyikae CS-531 | reverse complement strand
GGGGAGGAAGCAGTAATACTACTACTTGTGTCACTGGTAAACGATACAAGCGATACAACCTTACCCAATAGTCTAACATTCGCAGTGGTAGGGGTGGTGTGGATTCTAATTTGGTTTGAAATTCTAAATGTAGAATCCTGCCTTGCAGTTGTAAAAAGGTGACATAATCGGCGCGGATGGGTTCTATGCTTAATTCGGTTTTGAGAATTGTGACATCCCCTTGCGGTGTCCCTAATACCCAACTGGCGAACCTTTGGGGGTGTTTTTCTGATAGTAGCTTGCAGAGATTGTCAAAGGACATGGGTAATATATGGCTATGATATTTTATGATATTTTTAGTTAAAAGTGGTGTTCACCGGTGGTTTAATGTCAGGAATTCTTGCTATATGTCAAACTTTATCTTTTTCTGGACAGTTTAAATTCAAGTTTTACATTAAAATGGAATACTAAATACAGAATTTACGCGTTAACTTAGCTATCGTCTGAGGTTTGACCGTGACCGTGCGCTTGCCATCCTTAACTAGTCTCCCACAAACCGAAAATCACAATCAGTCTGGTCAATCGCCAGTCGTCGCGCCCAAGCGTGTAACTGGTGGTTTTGCACTGCTTGACAGTCTTTTGCGCCATGAAGTTGAATACATTTTTGGTTATCCTGGTGGGGCAATCCTCCCAATTTACGATGACCTTTACAAAGTAGAATCCACTGGTGCTATTAAGCACATTTTAGTACGACACGAACAAGGTGCCGCCCACGCTGCCGATGGCTATGCCCGTGCTACTGGAAAGGTGGGAGTATGCTTTGGCACTTCTGGACCTGGGGCAACGAATTTAGTCACAGGCATTGCTACAGCCTATATGGACTCGATTCCCATGATTGTAGTTACAGGACAAGTGCCACGGGCTGCTATTGGTACGGATGCATTTCAAGAAACCGATATTTATGGAATTACCCTACCAATAGTCAAACACTCCTATGTAGTGCGTGACCCGAAAAACATGGCGCGAATTGTGGCGGAAGCGTTCCACATCGCTAGCACGGGACGACCGGGTCCTGTTTTGATTGATGTGCCTAAAGATGTGGCTTTAGAAGAATGTGACTATGTACCAGTGGAACCGGGAAGTCTGAAATTACGCGGCTATCGTCCTACGGTTAAGGGGAATCCCAGACAAATCAACGCCGCAATTCAGTTAATTCGTAACAGTCACCGCCCTTTATTATATGTGGGTGGTGGGGCGATCGCATCTAACGCACACGCAGAAGTTAAGGAACTAGCCGAACTATTTAATATCCCGGTGACTACAACCTTAATGGGTATCGGTGCATTCGATGAACATCATCCCCTGTCTGTGGGAATGTTAGGGATGCACGGTACAGCTTACGCTAACTTTGCAGTGACAGATTGCGATTTATTAATCTGCGTTGGTGCTAGATTTGACGACCGTGTTACAGGTAAATTGGATGAATTTGCTTCCCATGCCAAAGTAATTCACATCGACATCGACCCGGCAGAAGTAGGTAAAAATAGAGTCCCGGAAGTGCCAATCGTGGGGGATGTGCGCCATGTGTTGGTAGACCTGTTGCGTCGCTGTCAGGAAGGGGGAATCAAGCAAATACCACATAAAAACCAAGAATGGTTAAATTTAATTAACCGTTGGCGACAAGACTACCCCTTACAAGTACCTCAGCATCCCGATAGTATTTCCCCCCAAGAGGTAATTGTAGAAATTGGTCGCCAAGCCCCCAACGCTTTTTACACTACAGATGTAGGTCAACATCAAATGTGGGCGGCGCAATTCCTCAAGAATGGACCCAGACGCTGGATTTCTAGCGCTGGGTTGGGAACTATGGGTTTTGGAGTCCCTGCGGCTATGGGTGCAAAGGTCGCATTTCCAGATGAGGAAGTTATCTGTATTAGTGGTGATGCTAGTTTTCAGATGTGTTTACAAGAACTGGGGACGCTAGCACAATACGGGATTAATGTCAAGACAGTTATTTTAAATAACGGTTGGCAGGGAATGGTGCGCCAGTGGCAACAAGCCTTTTATGGTGAGCGCTACTCATGCTCTAATATGGAAGTAGGAATGCCGGATATTGAGTATTTGACAAAAGCCTATGGGATTAAGGGCATGGTAATTCGTAGTCGTGATCAATTAAAAGATGCGATCGCCGAAATGCTGGCACATGATGGCCCGGTGGTGGTTGATGTCCAAGTCACCAGAGATGAAAACTGCTACCCAATGGTAGCCCCTGGGAAAAGCAACGCTCAAATGATTGGTTTACCTATGCAACCAGCCAAAGCCAGAGTAGAACCAATTACTTGTAGCAATTGCGGGACAACAAATCACCCCGCTCATAAGTTCTGCTCCGAATGTGGAACCAAATTATAAGGAGCAGGACTGCACTACAGAGGTTTGACCATCCACATAACCTAATATTAGGGGAAAGGGAAAATTAACGGTATTTATACGCAGAGGAACCAATCCTCTGCTTTTTTGTCACAGAAACTTAAGAATTACAAATTACATTTATGTCTAAAAAAATTACCATTGGCTTGCTGCTGTTATTTCTGAGTAGCCAAATTGCCATCACCCCCCAAACAGCGACAGCACAGATACAAGCACCAACCACACCCACGGGGAAAACAATTTGTTCTACCCAACTCCAGTCAGAGGTAGAAACCATAACCAACAGGCCTGAATTTAGCCGGGTGCGGTGGGGAATTATCGTGAAAAATATGGCTGATCAACAAACACTTTATCAGCGAGATGGTGAGAAATACTTTACCCCAGCCTCCAACACCAAATTACTGATAACAGCGGCCGCATTACAAGAGTTAGGTGGTAATTTTCGTATTCGTACCTCCGTTTATCAAGATGGGGAGGGTGTTTTGCGTGTCTTCGGTAGGGGAGACCCCAGTTTAAAGATTCCGCAGTTGCAGAAATTAGCCCAGCAGTTACGCCAGCAGGGTATTACTCAAGTCAACCAGTTGATTGCTGATGATAGTTATTTTCAAGGGGATATTGTCAATCCCAGTTGGGAATGGGAAGACTTAGCAGCTGATTATGGCGCACCAGTCAGCAGTTTAATTCTCAATCAAAATGCTTCTGTATTTCAAGTTTCGCCCCAAACCGTCGGTAAACCATTACAACTGAAGTGGAATGAACCAGCGGATGCATTTATGTGGCGAGTAGAAAATAATTCTGTGACTACTCAAAAAAATGAATCGGGATTTCTCAGAGTCAGCCGCAGCTTACACGGTCCAGTATTGCACATTCAAGGACAGATGGCTGTAAATTCCACCCCTAACATCAGGGCGATCGCCGTTTTTAATCCCGTTGAGCATTTCCTGCGTCACTTCCGCCAGACTTTGGTTAAGGAAGGAATTTTTGTACAAGATATATCTCACAGTACTGGTAGTCAAAACCAAAAGGAACTAGCAGCAGTGGAGTCTCCCCCCTTGTCTGAACTATTAATAGAGACAAATGTCAATAGTAATAACTTGTATGCTGAAGCGTTACTCAGGTCTTTAGCAATTAAACAACCGGGAGAAAATAATCAAACTACGGCCGATGCAGGTTTAACAGTTGTCAAGAATAGTTTAACTCAGTTAGGAGTAGACCCTAGTAGTTATATACTAGTAGATGCTTCTGGATTATCGCGCAAAAACTTAATTAGTCCCCAAGCCTTGGTGCAGACTTTACAGGCCATGGACAAATCACCACTAGCAGGAATATTTCGCGCTTCCCTACCTGTAGCGGGGGTGAGCGGTACTTTAAGAAATCGCCTGCGGGACACTCCCGCTGTGGGAATTGTCCAGGCAAAAACAGGTACAATGACTGGGGTGGTGTCTCTATCAGGATATGTGAATAGTCCTAATTATCAGCCTTTGGCTTTTAGTATTATTGTCAATCATTATGAACAACCGGCTAGAGTTGTCCGCCAATCCATAGATGAAATTGTCCTTTTATTAACACAGTTACAGCCTTGTTAAGTGCAATTTAACAGTTGCAGCCTTTGGTGTAATATTTTCTGAATTACTTGTTGCACTGCTTCTGGGGTTAAACTACCATCTACCCGGACAATTTCAGAGGGATAGAGTGCGGCTAAATCTGCGTATCCTTGCTGAACACGCTGATGAAAGGCTATTGTTTCTTGCTCAATGCGGTCTAGTCCCCCCGTTGCTGCTTGTTTACGAGCTAGTCCCACTTCCACATCAACATCTAGCCAGATGGTTAAGTCACTTACTAAACCATCTGTGGCAATATGGTTGAGTTGATTAATTAAGTTGATGTTTAAACCCCGACCATAACCTTGGTAGGCAGTGGTAGAGTGGGTGTAGCGATCGCACAGTATATATTTTCCTGCTGCTAGATGTGGTTTAAGTTCTTGTGCAACGTGTTGGGAGCGATCGGCGGCATATAATAATAATTCAGTTACCTGAGAGATGGGTAGATTTTCTGGGTTTTTGAGTAAAATCCGGCGCAGATGTAGGCCTAACTCGGTTCCCCCCGGTTCACGAGTCATGAGTACAGGAATACCCAGACTCTCCAACCATTGGGCGCAAAGCTGCATCTGGCTAGTTTTGCCGCAGCCTTCTACTCCTTCAAATATAATTAATTTACCAGTCATAGTTTTTATATCAGTTTAAAATACTGGAGACCAAGGCTAACTGACAAGGGACCAGGAAAGTTTTGCCTAAATTTTTTACACACAAAAAGGCAACTGCTAGCAGTTGCCTTTTTGTCAAAGTTAATACCATTCGACTTGTTTGATACCTAACTAAAAGACTGCAATGCTACTGTAAGCCGAGCATTTCCAGGATTACTTGGAACAAACCTTGAGCGAATTGGTACCACTCCTTGCACTATATTAATAGTAACTCTTCTAGGATAAAATGCAACATTTTCTTGATAAAACTTTGTTAACCTGATCACCCACACCCCTGTAAATTAAAGCGGTGGTATCGCAGATAACATCTTATATTCAGTGTATCAAATATTGTTTTACCCCCCGTTCCCCGTTCCCTGTTCTCTAAAAAGAAAATACATCTTAGCTAGCTTGTGCAGATACATTTGCAACAGCTTCATCAATCAACTGTTTTACATTGTTTAATCCAGTCATAGCATACTGCCAATAACCATATTTACCATCGGCATTAACAGCATGACACCATCTCATCGCTGCTGCTTTCTTAACATCTCGCAGTGGGTCCCATCCTTTTGTTTCCAGAATAAAATAACTCAATGTTGGTGTTTTAAACCTGATGATGAAGTCGGGAATATAATCGTGGTCTTCTCCATTATCAAAATAGGGAATTGCAAAGCCTAAGCTGGCGTTTTTGACAAAAGCCCCTACAGCGGGATGGGTATCGATAATATATGCTGCTGTTTGTTCCCATTGCCAAGTATCTGCAACAACATAGTTAATATGAGAGTTAATTACCTCTCGCACTGGTTTACTTGTCCAGAAGTTAACATCATCTGTTGAACCATTCCCCCGATGTGCTTCATAAATTGGAACCTCCGGAGCTTCCCCTGCGCCGGTGTCGGGATGAATAGCTTCTGTTAATTTCTCTATTAACCAACCATAGTAAGGAGAAACAAAAACATCTAATTTATCTGCTGGGGGAACCAGTTCTACTTTTTCCGATATGTAGCGATCGCAAATTCTCCGTAATTGGGGAAATAGTATATGGGGAGGAGCTTCACATTTATCTGACTTGGCGTAGGTTACACTTAAATCTCTAGCTAAATCAAAGACTAATTCTTGTAACCTTTTATCTTTGCGGTATGGGTTGAGGTTCATACCTTGAAGTTTCCCTGGTCCGGTTAAACTTGATCTCCCTTGATTGTTGGGAATATTGGCTTTAACTTGTACTTCTGGCGCTATCTTAAATGGGTTAATTTCCAGCTTGGCGATTACATCCCAATCTACAGTTACCTGATTGCGAATAGCTTGGGTGTAACCTTTGACTTTAGGAAATTCGATTCTGTACTGTGACTTACTAGCTATTGCATAAACGTGGTGACGTTTTTCTGGTTTTCGCTTTGCGCCTAATGGGTTTTCTTTAAAAGGAATGACTTCAAAGGGGACGCCAAATATTTTTGCTGTTTCTTCAGCGAATTTGTTATCCTCAGTTAAATCATAGTTACGTCTTCTTAATGCTCTCCCAACTACTTGTTCACAGAGAAGTTGGGACATAAAAGGACGAATCCCAATCACATGAGTTACTGTGTTAGTATCCCATCCTTCCGTGAGCATACCTACTGAGATGATGCAACGAATATCACGACCTGGCGGATGTAGAGGACGGTTTAATTTAGTAGCTAATTCTGGGAAATTTTCTGTAGGACTTACGCAACTGGCACAGGCGATCGCTACGCAGAGCTTGCATCTGTGTGTAGCAATCGCTAAATGAAAGCACATTGGTATTATATAAGTGATGTCAATGGCACGGGGGGATGCCTAGTGCAGTTGATAGTAGAAA
>NZ_JANQDF010000132.1:0-6969 GCF_029891675.1 Anabaenopsis tanganyikae CS-531 | reverse complement strand
TTTCTACTATCAACTGCACTAGGCATCCCCCCGTGCCATTGACATCACTTATATAATACCAATGTGCTTTCATTTAGCGATTGCTACACACAGATGCAAGCTCTGCGTAGCGATCGCCTGTGCCAGTTGCGTAAGTCCTATAATAGTCTGCTGACTCTGGGTTACATCCCATTTGCCCTAACAGATGTGTGGAGGACAATTGGCTACAAGATTTAAGAGGATGTTTTAAAAGGGGGGAGGGTTGGGAAAAAAGCTCACAAGGTATAAGCTGAGATTTGTAGATATCAGCACCTTGTGAGTAAACGAATAAAGTATATCCTAGCAACCTAACATGGGAACAGTATCGCCATGATTCCCATCATACTCAGACGACTGGCTTGATTATTGACTAACTTTGATTTTTAAAACATCTTCTTAAGTTTTGTCAAGATTGTATGAACTTAGTCTAGATGAGGTGCAGTTCCCATGAGTTTTAACCAGCGATAATTAGAAGCCAATGCGGCAGTAAAATTTGGGCAAACATTGTATTTAACGCCAAAATCTTCACAAACATCAGCTAATATTTTAGATATTTGAGGATAATGAATATGGCAAATATTCGGAAATAAATGATGAACAACTTGATAGTTAAGACCACCAAGATACCAGGTTAAAAATTGATTATTGGGAGCGAAATCAACGGTAGTTCTTGTTTGAAATATTGCCCATTCATCCTCAATCTTTAAATCACCACTGGACTCAATAAAGTCTGCTGCTTCCATAACATGAGCCAGCATGAAAATTGTAATACTCACCAAGCCATAGGTCATATAAGTAATACAAAATCCTATAAGCGCCTGAATAGGTGTATATCCGATAGTAATTGGTATTCCCAAGAATAGCCCTAGCCAAATAAATTTCCCACTCACAAAAATCAACAGGTCTATTGGTTTAAGCTTAGGAATATCATAGGTGTGATATTTCCGGTTAACCGTAATGAAACCAATATCATGTATAGACCAATAAAAGGGTATGATAGTATATATCAACCAGATGAATATATGTTGAAACGAGTGATACCATTTATGCTCAACATAGACAGTCATCCTCACTAATCCACCACCATGTATTTCTACATCATGCCCTAATAAATTAGTGTATTTATGGTGGAGAAAATTATGTCTAAACTTCCACAAATAACTAGATAGACCAATGATATCATAAGTGATACCCAAGATATTATTGACAATTTTTTTGCGAGAGTAAGCACCGTGATTTGCATCATGTCCTACATTAAAAGCAACACCAGCAATTCCCAATCCTAAGAAAATACAGCTGATGACTTTTATCCATATTTGTGGTGGTCCGAAGAGAGTAAATACCCAAGCAGAGATTACCCAGGAAAAAAGGACTGCTGTTTTAATGTACATTGCAGGATTATCTCTAGTAGAAATATTCTGCGACTGAAAATAAGCATCAACCCGGCGATTGAGTTCTTTTCTAAAACCGTAGTTTTTGGTAAAAGTTACTTTTGGTTGTGTTTCTGTCATATATGTTCTTGCACTGGATTGTATTGTGGGAGAACTTGATTCTCCTGAGCTTCTCTTATCCACCGGGTGTGTGAGATCAAAAAAGCCCGCCAAAGCGGACTTTCTTGGTATGGCTGTGGATGATATTAGCCTAGTTTTGACTCTTAGAAGTATAGTAAACCTTGCTACCTGTATCCGGTACAAATTTACAGCTAACAGCAGAACGCCATAGAGACTTCCAAATAGGTTCCTCTGACTTGCGGAAATATTCACCCATCACTGGTTTAATCGCCTCAGTCGCCTTCAACAAATTGTAATGGGGAATGTTAAGGAATATGTGGTGAGCAACATGAGTACCAATATCATGATGAATGTGATTTACCCAACCGTAATCACGGTCAATACTAGAAATTGCGCCTTTGAGAAAAGTCCAATTTTCCCCACGGTACCAAGGAATATCTGGCTCAGTATGATGTAGAAATGTTACCAAATCTAACCAAATCACAAACACAATGTAGGGCATAGCGTAGTATTTTAGCAGCCACATCCAACCCCATTGATAGGTGAAGAAACCTAGTAAACCTACCATAGCAATCCACAGTATAGTACTAGTCAACACATCCGATTTTTCCGATGGCTTAAACAGGGGGCTGCTAGGTGAAAAGTGAGAACCTTCCTTACCTGGAGAACGCTTAAATAAATACACCGGATAAGCCAAAAGAAAGACATAATATCGCCCTATCTTTTGCAATAGTGGCATTTCCTTGTACTGGGATTCAGTCACAGGATACCAGCTTTCATCATTATCGATACTGCCAGTATTTTTGTGGTGAGTTCTGTGGCTAATTCTCCAACCATGATAAGGGACTAGTATTGGTGTGTGGGATAAGTGTCCAATCAAATCATTGAGCCATTTTTGCTTAGAAAAAGATTGGTGTCCGCAGTCATGTCCAACTACAAACAAAGCCCAAAACATTGTCCCTTGCATGAACCAGAAAACTGGCCAAAAATACCAAGAATCTAGATAATAAGCCACTGCATAAAGTAGGCTAATAATCAAGATGTCACGAAAAAAGTAAAATAGGGATTTAGTTACATTTGGCTGAAAGCATTCAGCCGGTATAGCAGCTTTCAAATCCTGAAGAGTAAAGGGAAGTTGGGTTTTTTCCTCAGACAATTTACAGTCATCAGAATTATTGAAAGCGATAGTATTTGATGGCACTTGATTCTTTTGTGGGATAGAAATCAGACTTTTTTGACATATTTTTGGGATTAGCTTTCACTAATACCCTATAAGGTAATCTCTGGTAATTCAACTCAGCTTAAAAGTAGATTAAGAATTACCAGAGCCTATTTAATTTACAGGATAATCAGCACTGTTGCAAGTATTGAGAATGCAATTTATGCCGGGTGGTATTTATTGTTGTTTTCCTGCGTAATACTCATTGAAGGTCTGATAGCCAATATCAGTTTGATACAGTTGACATTGGTCTGTGATTTGCTTCATTAAAGACCAAGAAAACTGACATTCATCATGTAGATAAGGCTGCCAATTTTTCTTAATGCTGCTATAGGCTAGACGCAAATTATAAGCAGGGATAGCAGTAGAAATGTGATGGGGAACGTGGACATTGATATCATGGCAGAGGATTTCTACCCAGCGGGGATAATCACAATGAATGGTACCAAATAGTTGTGCTAAAGCCTCATTCCACTTGTTAGCTGTTTCAAAAGAAACATCTGGGGCGGTGTGATGAACAATTGTGAAGGTACTCATCCAAAAATGGTAAACCATCCAGGGTAGTAGCCAAAATTTGACAAATCCCCAAATACCAGTTGTAGCAATCAAAAGAGGAAAAACGATGGCGGCAAACACAACTACTACAGCCACAGAAAGCTTAACACTTGATTGGTCTTTGGTTTTGAATTTCCGCCAATCAAAATGTACCACTGCCCAATGTCCAATGGAACCTACCCACCACAGACGCTGACGCATAAACCTTTCAAAGGCAAATTGCTTTAAGGGTGACCAATTGGTAAACACTTGTGTTCTAATGGGATGCCAAGCATTATCCTCATCCAACTTGTTGGTATGAGCATGGTGATGATTATGCTTAATTCGCCAGCTGTGGAAGGGGTAAATTAACGGCATCATAAATAAATGCCCCACTAAATCATTTACCCACATACTTTTAGCAAAAGACCTGTGACCACAATCATGGCCGATGACAAAAAAACCTGTTAAAGCAGTACCGGTAAAAATCCAAGCTAGGGGTAAGAGAAACCAAGGACTGATGGTGAGCAGATAGTAGCCCAAGGCTACCATAGAAACACTGATGAGAACTTGTGTCCAAGCTTTGCGACTGTTTTTCTCAAAACATTCCCTGGGTAAGCTTTTGATAATATCTTGTAGCTTCAGCTTGGGTTCGCCAAGGTCCTCACCTAGTTTTTGGCTGTTGATTATTGATGTAGTCATGAATACCTGGAAAACAACAGACTTCCCTACCAATTCACCAAAAAGGTGGATGGATGTAAAGTTTCTTAACATTAGCGTCTTGGATTATAGCAATCTCAGCTACACAAGCGCACTATTTTTATTAGCTATAGGAGATAATTTTCCCTGTGGTGAATGGTTATTAGTTTTTCAGGGAAATTAGCTTTGACCCACTATTAACCAATCACCTGTAAATTACTGCCTTTTACCTGCCAACTTGACATTTGTAGCTAGACCGAGTAATTGCAGTAATTGAATAGTCATCCAAGTTAAATCGATTTCCCACCATTCCAGGCCGTGACGAGCAGAGTATTGATAGGCATGGTGGTTATTATGCCAGCCTTCACCGAATACTAGCACCGCCACCCACCAGCAGTTAGTGGAGCGATCGCCAGAATCATGACTACGATAACCAAATTTGTGAGTAGCGCTGTTCACCAACCAGGTGCAATGGTACACCCAGACAATGCGAACAAAGATACCCCAGACCACAAAAGGCCAGCCACCCAGATACATGAGTAATAAACCCAGTGCCACCTGAATCAAAATAAAATATTTCTGTAAAAACTGATAAACTGAGTCTTCGGCAATATCTTTGGTGAACCGAGGAACGTCAGCATGAGCAGGAGAGTGATAAATTAACCAACCCATATGACTCCACCAGAAGCCTTTATTGGAATCATGGGGGTCTGTTTCGGTATCAGAATGTAAATGATGAATGCGATGTGTACCTACCCATTCAATTGGACCTCCTTGACAGGCCAATGTCCCACAAAACACCAAGAAATATTCCAGCCATTTGGGAGTTTGAAAACTGCGGTGAGTTACCAGACGGTGAAAACCTAGAGTAATACCCAATCCACCGGTTATCCAGTAAAGTAATAAAGCGACACCAACGGCATTCCAGCTAAAGTTACTAGGAACCAAAGCAAATAAAGCGCCGATGTGCAGAGCAATGAAAAACAGGGTATTCACCCAGTTAATTTGAGGTTTAGTTGAAGTAGCAATTGTCATGCAATAACCCGAGTTGAAATTGTCTAGCCTAATCTGCGTGATTGGAAAATCCGCATATCTAACTAATTTTTTGTGAAAGAGGAACTAATGAATAGCGTGGAACAGCTGCGGCAAGCAGAACAGGCACTGTTAGAGATTTTTTCTGGAATTGACGCTCAGGTCAAGCATAATCTGAAAAGAGTCCTGGATGCCTTTGGTCATCACCGTGTTGGGGCACACCATTTTGCTGGTGTCAGTGGTTATGGCCACGATGATTTAGGAAGACAGACGTTAGATCAAGTGTTTGCCGAAGTCATGGGTGCTGAAGCGGCGGCGGTGCGAGTGCAGTTTGTTTCTGGTACTCATGCGATCGCCTGCGCCTTATTTGGTGTGCTCCGTCCTGGAGATGAGATGTTAGCAGTAGCTGGTTCTCCCTACGATACGCTTGAAGAAGTCATTGGTTTACGAGGTAAAGGCCAAGGTTCCCTTCTTGAGTTTGGCATAAATTACCGCCAATTGGAGCTAACCCTCCAAGGAACTATAGATTGGCAAACCCTAAGTAGTAGCATTAGTGAGAACACCCGGTTAGTGTTGATTCAGCGTTCTTGCGGGTATTCCTGGCGGCCGAGTTTATCAATTAGCGACATAGAAAAAATCGTTTACCTAGTGAAACAGCAAAACCCCAACACCGTTTGTTTTGTAGATAACTGTTACGGGGAATTTATTGAAACCAGAGAACCCACAGATGTTGGTGCCGATTTAATCGCCGGGTCATTGATTAAAAATCCTGGGGGGACAATCGTCACAGCGGGGGGTTATATTGCTGGTCGTGCTGACCTAGTAGAAGCGGCCGCCTGTCGTCTCACAGCTCCTGGGATTGGTAGTTATGGTGGTGCTACCTTCGACCAAAATCGCCTGTTATTCCAGGGCTTATTTTTAGCTCCCCAGATGGTAGGGGAAGCCATGAAAGGAACTCACCTAACTGGTTATGTATTCCATAAGTTAGGTTATCCAGTCAATCCTGCACCCCTAGCACCCCGTGGGGATGTCATTCAAGCCATTAAACTCGGCTGTGCTGCCAAACTAATTGCCTTCTGTAAAGCCATACAACAGCATTCACCCGTAGGTTCCTATCTCGACCCCATTCCCGATGATATGCCGGGCTACGAGAGCCAAGTAGTCATGGCTGGGGGGACGTTTATTGAGGGAAGCACTTTAGAATTTTCCGCTGATGGTCCTTTGCGTGAGCCTTATGTGGTTTATTGCCAGGGGGGGACTCACTGGACCCATGTGGCGATCGCATTAGAGGCGGCGATCGCAGCGGTGGGAATGGCTACATAGGTTGAGTGAGTAGTAGCCTAGTTGACAATTAAATAGACAAACCTATACACTTATCTACACACCTATAAGTGTATTTATGTTTCTAAACAAGATATGACAGAATTAGACAACAAAGAAGTACAGTGTTGAGGTCGAGCAATGCTTTTATCCATTAAAACAAAGTTAAAACTGAGTAAAACCCAAGAAATAATAATGAATAAACACGCAGGTATTGCCAGGTTTACTTATAACTGGGGTTTAGCGACTTGGAATAATCTTTATAAAGATGGATTAAAGCCCAACAAATATATTCTGAATAAATTCTTTAATAATCATGTTAAACCTGAGTTTGAATGGATTAAACAAAAAGGTATTTGTCAGAAAATAACTCAATATGCTTTCGACCATTTAGGTGATTCTTTCTCTAGATTCTTTAGCGGTAAAGGTGGATATCCTAAGTTTAAAAAGAAAGGACATCGCGACGCGTTTACCATTGATGCTGGAGGTAAGCCGATTCCAGTAGGCGGCAAATCAATAAAGCTACCGACGATTGGAAGGGTAAAAACTTATGAAGGCTTGCCACACACAACCTGTAAATCAATCACAATATCAAAGACTGCTAATAGCTGGTTCATTGCTTTTGCTTACGAGCAA
>NZ_JANQDF010000131.1:0-4735 GCF_029891675.1 Anabaenopsis tanganyikae CS-531 | reverse complement strand
TTAAGGTTTCATTAGCTAAAGCATCGATTTCATCAATAAACACCACTAAAGGAGGGGATGAAATCTTTGCCCATGATTCTAATGCTGCTCCAATCCGTCGCCCTACAGGAGCATCAGGCCATTTAGGGGGTTGTAATTCATCGGGTAACCTGTGACTAATAGCACCACGCCAAGCATCTAAAATCGCTAATTCGGCGATATCTGTTTTATCTGGAAAAGCAGCCCCCACCTCTACAGATACCATGACAGCAGTATATTTACCACTGGCTGTCAATTCCTGTGCTAAGGTGAGCATGGCAGTGGTTTTACCGGTTTGTCTCGGTGCATGGATAACAAAGTAATTCTCTTGCTCAATCAGTCGTTTTAATTGGGGTAACCGTTCGGTAGTGGGTAGTGTATAGTGGATATTTGGTTTACAAGGGCCCGCAGTGTTAAACCATTTAGTCATAAAAGTTTACGTATAGCTTGATTTGATTATAACTCCCATGATTGTTGACGGTTGACGGTTGACTGTTGACGGTTGACGGGTTAGCAGGAGCCAGGGGTTAAAAACCCCTGGCTAAAAACTAAGTGTTAATTTCAACATGATCACTACAGCCCTGGCGCGATCGCCTACCGCATCCAACGCTTTAACCCCAATTTCTCGGTTACATCATCTCCTAAATTGCGATCGCCTTAGTGCTGTTTCAATGCACTAGTTAATCATCACCCAAGTTCAATCAAAATAGCTGGAATAGTTATTCTTGTGTTTTGACATCGTCAATCTAGCTAGTGCCGATTAACCTCTGTCCCTTACTGTATAAGGGTTTGAGGGGATTTATTAATATGCTAAAGTCCATTATGGCTAACGCCACGCTATCGGAAAGTGCCTCTAGAGTTCTTACAGGGTAAGTGTTTAAAATGGGAGATTCCCCACTCCCTGGGGACACTAATCGAATGGAAACTTTATGTATTGGAATCAATCCAATTAGCATCCCGATGAGAGAATGATTGAAGCAACGCCATCTGGTAATCTAAAAGCCCGCTGGCTTCAATAAAGGTCTATATTTTAATTTGTAATGAATGTTTAATGTAAATTGAAACGCTTTTTGATAAGCATAATATTCGATATCAAAAGACATAATTCCCCGATTATGATCACAATTAATAACAGGTTGAACATTGTATTCCATTTTAAATTCAGAACCATTTCTGTCTCGTACAAAAATCTGCTCATCATCCTCAATCCCTTCTATTGGTTGACCCATAAGCCATTCAGAGTGTATTGATGACCCATTATCACATAACACATCAAACTCTAAATGATATGGATGAACATCTATAACTTTACACTTGTATAAACCACTTTTAGTTTTTAATTTGGCTGAAGAAAAAAAAGGGTTTAACGAATCAAGTCTACCCCACGCATCATCACAAGGCTCTGCTAGACTAGCAGAGCTAAAGGAAATAACAGATAGTACTGCAAAACTAAGCTCTCTTAACATCAGTAAATCATATTATCGTAGTAATTTGCAACACCAAGCAGCGCAATAATACAAGTAAGTTTCTTGCCAAGAATATGAATGGTTTCCGGAAATCCTCTGAGATTTTTTCGTCATAATTTTAAATCTTTCATCATACTGACATCTTTGTAACAAGATATCCCCGACTTCTTAGCATGATATTATCAAGTAACCATCAATTTTCATAGAAGTCGCGGATATTGCCCAACAGAAACTTCCTATGGCAGATTTATCTCAATATTATAGCTTGATATGAAATATAAAAAAATACATTAAACTAACTAGAGTATTCTAAGTAACCCACCAGTCCACTTTTAGTGGACTTTAGCTATCAGACTCTTAATTTATTCCCTGGCTAATAAGCACTAGCAGCCTTTTGAGTCTTACGGTCTTGAAGTGAACCCAACCTTATGTAAAACTGGGGATCTTTCGTTTTATCGCCTACATCTGAGGAACTAAAACATGGCGCGTCTAGCCCTGCTGAGTGTATCTAACAAAACTGGTATAGTTGACCTCGCCCGTCGCTTGGTCGAAGAATTTGAATTTAATTTAATCAGCAGCGGGGGAACCGCCCAAACCCTCAAGGATGCGGGACTACCAGTGACAAAGGTTTCTGATTACACAGGTTCACCTGAGATTTTAGGTGGTCGAGTTAAAACCTTACATCCTCGCATTCATGGCGGAATTTTGGCGCGGCGGGATATTCCCCAACATTTAACAGATTTAGAAACTAACCAAATTCGCCCCATTGATTTAGTAGTTGTCAATCTTTATCCCTTTGAGGAGACCATTGCTAAACCCGGGGTAACATTATCGGAGGCGGTAGAACAAATTGATATCGGTGGTCCGGCGATGTTACGGGCTGCGTCGAAAAATTTCGCCCATCTGACGGTATTATGTGACCCAGGACAGTATGAGGAATATTTACAGGAATTACGCCACAATAACGGGACTGCTTCCCTAGATTTTCGCCAGAAATCTGCTTTAAAAGGGTTTTCCCATACGGCGAGTTATGACCAAGCCATAGCAGCTTATCTCAGCCAACAATCTGAGAATACTTACAACCTGTCCGGTCAGCAATTGCAATCTCTGCGTTATGGTGAAAACCCCCATCAACCTGCTGCTTGGTATCAAACCGGTACAACTCCCACCGGTTGGGCTGCGGCTACGAAATTGCAAGGTAAGGAACTGAGTTATAATAATTTGGTGGATTTAGAAGCCGCCCGCCAAATTATTGCGGAGTTTACTGATACCCCAGCAGCAACGGTGATTAAACACACTAACCCCTGTGGTGTGGCTTTGGGTAGTACCCTGGTGGAAGCATATCAAAAAGCCTTTAATGCTGATGCTGTTTCGGCTTTTGGGGGAATTGTCGCACTCAATCACCCCATTGATGTGGCTACAGCGGAAGAGTTAACTAAGACATTTTTAGAATGTGTGGTTGCTCCCGGTTGTGAAGCGGCAGCCCAAGAAATTTTGGCGGCAAAATCTAAGCTACGGATTTTAACTTTACCAGATTTGACTAGTGGCCCTAAGGAAACTGTCAAGGCGATCGCCGGGGGTTTTCTTGTCCAGTCCGCTGATGATAAAATAGCTGATAGTGGTGAATGGCAAGTAGTCACAGAACGTCAACCCACCCCCGACGAGTTAGCTGAGTTACTCTTTGCTTGGAAGGTTTGTAAACACGTCAAATCTAATGCTATTGTCATTACTCGCGATCGCACCACCCTAGGGGTAGGTGCTGGTCAAATGAATCGGGTTGGTTCAGTCAAAATCGCCTTAGAGCAAGCAGGTGCAAAAGCCCAAGGTGCAATTCTCGCCAGCGATGGATTTTTCCCCTTTGATGATTCAGTTAAAACAGCCGCAGCAGCGGGAATTACTGCAATTGTCCAACCCGGTGGAAGTTTACGCGACCAGGATTCTGTAAAGGCTGCAAATGAACTCGGTTTAGTCATGGTGTTAACTGGCACACGTCACTTTTTACACTAAACTTCTGCCAAGTGGTTGTATGACAGTTCATAAACTGTCACATATCAAACTTGCCTTTTGAGTAACTAACTGTACTATCTAATAGTGTGTGAGGAGCAAGTTAAAAATAAAAAGCGTTTGGGGTGGAAACACGGCCACACTCCCAGGCGCTTTTTGTTTTTTGACTATTAGCTCTATGGCTTTAGTTTAAGATTTTCTTTCCAGTGGGTTAGGGATGTATTTAAAATCTGGCTCCCGATTCCAAGGGCCACGCTGATCTTTACCATCCCCATTTGCAGATAGGTTGTAATAAATATCAACGGTTTCATCGGGTTGAATATTCCCAAAAAATGGCTCACTTAATTTCCCTAATGAATCCAGAGCCTTCATAAACATTCTAGTATGAGAAACTTCCCTGGTTAACAGGTGCACTAAAGTATTTTTAGTCCCTTGGTCCGTTGCTAGTTTAATTAATTCCTCATAAGTTTGACGTGCGCCAGCTTCAGCTGCAATATTAGCTCTTAAATCCCGAACTACATCGCCACCTTCATTCAAGTAATGTGCTGTCCAAGCACTCCCTTGACTATCTAAAAAGTGGGGTCCCATACCTCTCACAGCAAACAGAGTACTTTTATATGCTTCGGTCTGGTCGGTATTTTTAGTATGAGCTTCAATTAGTTTCCCCACCATTTCCAGGTGGCTAAATTCTTCAATCGCAATATCTTGGAGCATATCCCGAATTCCCGGATCTTCCACATGAAAAGACTGTACCCAATATTGCAAAGCTGCTGATAGTTCCCCGGTTGCTCCCCCAAACTGCTCTAGGAGTAATTGCGCAAAACGAGGGTCAGCTTCACAAACATTCACAGGGTGAATAGGCTCTTTTTTGTGGTAAAACATAAATACCTCTGATAAAAAGCATTTTTAATCGCAAGTAATACCCCAGCCGAATAAAATCCTGGACGGCTCGAAAATCAAGATTTACTCTGATTAAGTTGAGATTATCAATTCTCACGGACAATGCTTTCTGTCAGAGGAAATAGTTATGAGTATCAAAAGTAAGATCCCCGATTTCTCACATAATTAGGGATACTCTAGGATAATTTATCTAGAAGTTGGGGAGCTTTGGGGCGATCGCCTGTACAATGTTTAAACGCAAAGGTCGCTAAGTACGCGCAAAGGTTCGCAAAGGTGTTTTTTGACAATATTTTATTTGGTTGGGTGGGATGTAAGAAACCAGGGGTTATGTGTTTGTTAGGCGATCG
>NZ_JANQDF010000130.1:0-4959 GCF_029891675.1 Anabaenopsis tanganyikae CS-531 | reverse complement strand
ACGTTGGATATCGCCGTCGATGATTCGTTCCAGAATGGCGAGGAATTTTTTCCGTTTAAAATTGAGTCCGCTGCCAACTTCTGAAATAATTTCAGCCTCTGGATATCTTGTGCGTAAGTGTTCAAGTTGTCGTTTTCCTTGGGAGTGACATGCTGCATCAAAACTTCATTAAATCAACTACTTTTAGTCTAGGGTGATTTAGTAATATTTACTCGTTTTAAGCAACTAAGCTACAATTAGTTACACGTCTAAAAATCGAATTGCATAATTCATCATTATTGTTCCTTAGCTTTCGTATTTTTCATAAGCAGCGACAATGCGTTGAACCAAGGGATGGCGGACAACATCTTTTTGAGTGAATTCACAAAAGCCAATACCTTCAACATTTTTGAGAACTTGTAAGGCTACAGCTAGTCCGGATTTTTGGTTCAGGGGTAAATCTGTTTGTGTAGTGTCACCTGTAATTACCATCCGAGAGCGGAAACCCAAACGAGTCAATACCATTTTCATTTGGGCGGGTGTAGTATTTTGGGCTTCATCGACAATTACAAAAGCATGGTTGAGGGTGCGTCCTCGCATATAAGCAAGGGGAGCAACTTCAATGACACCACGTTCCATTAAACTGGGGACTTTTTCTTGATCAATAAATTCATAGATAGCATCGTAAAGGGGGCGAAGATAGGGATTAACTTTTTGCTGCAAATCTCCCGGTAGAAAGCCCAGTTTTTCCCCCGCTTCCACAGCCGGACGGGTTAAAATTAACTTTTCCACCTGGTTATTCAGGAGTGCTTGCACAGCAACGACAACAGCCAGATAAGTTTTACCTGTTCCCGCCGGGCCAATGCAGAATGTTAAGTCATGCTTACGGATATCTTGAATGTATTCGCGTTGGCGAAAGGTTTTGGCACGAATTTCTTCACCGCGAAGAGTTTTAGCTAAAACATCTCGCTGTAATTCTTGCAGTTCTCCTTGGCGATGATTATCTAGGGCTTGACGAGCTGTTAAAATATCGGCACTAGAGATAGTGTTGCCCTTAATCCAGATTTCTTCAAGCGATCGCACCAATTGAGCCGCCAGATGAACTTGCGCCTCCGTACCACCAATATGTAGTTCTTGCCCACGCAACACCAAATTAGCCCCTGTTTGCCGGGATAAGAGTTTGAGATTTTCCTCTCTATCACCGCCAAGAGCGATCGCACTGGGAATATTAGGCAGCTGAATGATTAAGGCATCTGCCATAAGTATGTATTGCTTAATTTATGCAATTCGTTTTTTGACAACTAAATTAATTTTAAATTGAGAACTTTTGACAAAAAAACGGAATATCTGAGCGGGATTAAACCAACGCTCAGACTTTCTCTTAGTTAACTAGTGAGTCTTGGTTTGACAACTGGTCTGGGTATATTTACATTTGTGTCTCGTGTTTTAGGTTCTGACGATTGCTGTCCGCGCGCTGCCGAAGGCGATCGCTCTTGCTGGTCGTCCTCAGAAGACATTCCATCTCGACCTAAACCATTGCTGCCGTACATATCCAGGTAGACTGATTGTCCAGCAACTTCCGCCGCAGCCGCAATCACCGTTCTCATTGCCTGAATATTGCGTCCTCCTCGACCAAACACTTTACCCTTATCTTTGCTATCAAAGGCAATGCGAATCCAAACCCGTTTAAGCCCGTGAGCAGTCTCACAATCAATACTTAAACTTTCTGGAGATTCTAAAAATGGCTGCATCAAAAACCTAACTAACCCAACATAATTGGGACTAGCATTGAGAGATTTAATTCCGGAGTTAAGATGCGGTTGTGGCACTGACCTGTTCAAAAACATTGGCTTTTACTAAAATGCTACGGACGGTATCAGTGGGTTGGGCGCCTTGTTGGAGTCGCTTGACGATACCGGGAACATCTAGTCGCACTTCATCAGTTCTGGGGTTGTAGAATCCCAGTTCTTCCAGGGGACGGCCATCACGGCGAGCAAGGCTGTTAATGGCGATAATGCGGTAACTTGCTTCCCGCTTTTTGCCGTATCGCTTCAAGCGCAATTTAATCATGGTTGAGGAACAATTCTCCTAATCGTATTGGTTGGTACTAAAATGACAATTTTAGCACTTGCCTAGCATTAGCTGCTAGGAATCATGAACGGTGGAAAAATTCTAAAGATTGCCGAAGCCCTTCTTCTTTTTATCTTTGTTCTTTTTCTTCTTCGTGGTAGCACCGCTATTATAACCCCGCCATCCAGGAGCCGAGGGAGGATTAGCACCACCGGCAAAAAGATTGCCCATACCGCCGCCGCCAAACATTCCTGGCATTCCTGCCGGCATTCGACCTTGTCCCATTTGCTGCATCAGACCGCGCATTTTTTGGAAATCAGCCACTAATTTACTCACATCGGGCTCTCTATAACCAGATCCCTGAGCGATGCGCCGCCGCCGACTCGGAGAACTCGCCAATAAATCCGGGTCTTGGCGTTCTTGGCGGGTCATGGAGTTAATCATGGACTCGCAGCGCTTGAGCTGGGTTTCTCCCTCCTTCAGTTTGTCATCGGAAATCTTGTTCATACCGGGAATCATCTTCATAATCCCGCCTAATGAACCCATATTTTTCAACAAACGCAACTGCTTGAGGAAGTCATTAAAGTCAAACTTTGCTGAAAGGATTTTATCCTGCATTTTTTCAGCATCGGCCAGGTCAAATTCTTCCTGAGCTTTTTCTACCAGAGAAAGAACATCACCCATACCCAGAATCCGAGAAGCCATGCGGTCAGGATAAAAGGGTTGTAGCGCCTCCACCTTCTCACCTACACCCACGAACTTAATGGGCGCTCCTGAAATCTGTCGGACTGACAGCGCCGCACCACCACGGCTATCACCATCTAATTTGGTCAGAATCGCCCCTGTAATGCCGATTTGTTCGTGAAAGGTGCGGGTGAGATTTGCTGCCTCTTGACCAGTCATAGCGTCTACAACTAGCAAGGTTTCATGAGGTTGAACAGTAGCTTTGATGCGGGCTAGTTCCCCCATCATCTCCTCATCAATTTGCAGACGGCCAGCGGTATCAATAATTACTGTGTTCACACCCTCCGCCTTGGCACGTTCCACACCTTGGCGGGCTATTTCTACCGGGTCTGCATCACTTCCCATCTCAAACACTGGGACGTTAATTTGCTTACCCAAGGTCAGTAGCTGGTCAATAGCGGCTGGGCGGTATACATCTGTGGCTACCAATAAACAGGTACGCTCTAATTTCCGTAAATGTAAGGCTAACTTAGCAGTAGCTGTGGTTTTACCAGTACCTTGTAACCCAGCCATTAACACAATTGTTGGCTTCTGCTGAGTCTCGGCCAGGGGAACATTTTCCTCCCCCATGACCCGCACCAATTCATCGTGAACAATTTTGATAAATTGCTGGTCAGGTCGCACACCAGTCAGCACTTCGGCTCCCTGTGCTTTGGTTTCGACTTCGCCAATAAAATCTTTAACTACCTGGAGATTGACATCTGCTTCCAACAAGGCGCGGCGTACTTCCCGCAAAGCATCTTGAATATTGGATGGAGATATTTTGTCCTGTCCCCGTAGCTTCTTCCAGGCACTTTCTAAACGTTCAGATAAAGCATCAAACATAATGTAATTACAGGTAATTCGCCAATGGGTAAGCCCAAATCACCCCGGTTAAAACCTTCTGGGGCGATTTAGAATTTACGGTCAAGTTGTCGCGTGCTATTTACAGCTTAGTAGTTTTTATCCCGACTTGAACAATTCACTAGTATTGCCTTCTAACTGTGTGCCATTAGTGGGAGCGATCGCTAGGCTGGCGGGATCTTGAATGGTGAGCACTCCATCGGTTAAAGTACCCACTTGCTGCTGAATAATTTGTGCTGTAACTAAATCTAAAAAGCATCAAGACCTGGTACAGCAACATTAGCAAAACAATTTGACTACCCTATCTAGTGAATCTGTTTAAAGCCTTTTTCAGGCTCATGAAGTACACACCAATTCCCTATTCCCTGTTCCCTGTTCCCTGTTCCCTGTTCCCTAAAACTAAAAAAATTTGTACCTCACGAGCATGGTAAATGCTATATTCAGACTCAAGTATTTAAAAGGTTTAGGGATGTAGCGGTAAAAACCCCCACATTCAAATCCTATGATACTCTCCTTTCAATATGCTTCTATACAGGAATTTCGGGAACAGAAAGACCTACCGATCGTTGGGCTACACGAGCAGCATCCAATGCAGACAATTCTCCGTTACCTGTAATGTCTCCCAGAATAAGCGGATCAGTGACTGGGAAGGCTCTAAATCCTGTATCCAACCCTACACTCACCCGTGCAATCAAGGAGGCATCAAGAGCGCTGTACTCTTGATTTCCTGTGGTATCTCCGAACTTTGCTACTAGTTGGACTGCACTATCTCCCACCAATCCAGCACCTGGAATGATTTCTAATAAACCAGAATTACCGTAGGTCGCACTCTCAGGAACCTCAGCTGTGAGGAAAATTAAATCGGTGTTATTGCTCAAAGCAGGTCCAGCCAGGGTAAACACAGCTTGTCCTGTTAAAGGATCAATGGTATTAGAGGTGAAATTCCAACCCGATGATGGAGCTACATTTGCTTCCGTAATATTCAGGATACCCGGATCATATTGCAAGGTGAAGCTAATATTATCAACACCGTTGGGGTTACTTATCCGGATGGGTAGACCAATGAGGTTATCCCCCGCGGGAACATCTACACCTTGACCCGGTGCGCGGCTAAAGTCAGGTAAGCTCAGGACTGGTGCTGTCTGACTCTCCACCGTAAATTCCAATTGAAATTGACCACCTGGGGTACCATCACGATCTACATCGATTAACTCACCGTTAGTATAGACCAAGCCATCTGGGCGGCTCTCCAGGGTCAGGGTGTAACTACCCGGTTCTAGGATATCACCAGTCTTAACAAAGGTGAGGGTCTTAGCAGTTTCA
>NZ_JANQDF010000129.1:0-39503 GCF_029891675.1 Anabaenopsis tanganyikae CS-531 | reverse complement strand
AAGTAAATTACTTTGTAGGAATTAACAAGCAAGTTAACAGCTTTGTTATGCAAATCTTTAATTAAATTCTCAATTCTTTCTCTTACACGATTAGCAGCAATACGCATCTTTCTACGTTGACGGCATCTTGTTTTGGTAGATTTTACCTATTCGCAGCGGAAGGGAGTAGAACTATGGAATAGAAACCCATATCTACACTTGTCAAGTTGCAGATTGCCGTTAGGCAGTTAGATTTTTATACAGGTTCTTTACCGTTCGGTGTTGATATCAATATATCACAAAATTACTCAGGCGTAAACGCATTAAACAGCCTTCTCCCAAGGGGAGACGCTGCGCGAACATCCATTGCCTAAAGTACAGAATATGGCTGCATCCGCCTGTTCCTCAAGGGTTTTCGGCATTTTGGTTATAAAACTTCACAATTACTTCGCCACGGTGAGTTCATTTGTGGCTCCTGAATTCTGCTGTTGATTGGACTTTAGCTTGGTCTGGGTTTTCCGTGAGTTGAAGTCACATTTTGACTGTGGTCTTCAGGTATGGGTGTCCAGTAACTAGCAATTATAGCCACCATTAACCACCAAAGCGTATTGACTTCAGGACGAAACCAAATAGTATCTACAGTCCCATGAGCTAGCATCCCCGTTACAGTAGCCAATGCTCCCATCAACCAAAATCCCTCTACACTCCTAGATTGCCGCAATCGTCGCACTTGTACAAATGCTTTATTAAACGTCACAATCATCAGCCATAAGAAACAGCCTAAACCCGCCAAACCAGTTTCTACAGCCACCTCTAAAAAAACAGAATAGGCACTTAAAGCCGTATAACGAGGACGTTGGTAGAGTGGATAAACTTGATTAAAAGAGTTATGACCGGGGCCAATCCCAATCATGGGGCGATCGCGAATCATCTCAAACACAGCATCCCAAACATTTCTACGAAAATTATTACTGCTATCTTGACGACCCGAAAAAATACTTAAAACTCTCAGGCGCACTGGCTCGACAAATATCACTGCTAGCAACAGTAACCCAATCATACCTCCCAGAATTATCGGCAGTGACCAAGTACGCCAAAAAGGAGGCATTTCCACACTCCACCAGTAAACTAGTAAGGCCATGGCAGTCAGTACAGCCACTACTAGACCAATCCAGCCACCACGACTAAAAGTGAGAACTAAACAAGCAGCATTAGCTGTAAACATAGTTAATGCTAAAGCTTTCTTGATCCTGCTATCCCAAGCAAAAATTGCTACTAGGCTTAAAGCTACCGCCGGTACAAGATATCCAGCCAATAAATTGGGGTTACCTAAATAACTATAAACCCTAGTTGTCTGAGCTAGAGGAGATTCTGGGTCTACCCAAGTTGCTAGTGATCGAGCTTTGAAAAACCACTGCCGCAACCCGTATATACTTACTACTAAAGATATATGTAAATACAGGATAATTATCCAAGACCGCACACGAGGCGATCGCAACACCCTAGCACACAGGGCAAACAGCAGTAGATAAAGTGTTAATACTACCAAATCTTTAAACGCTGCTTGCTTGACTGGTGATAACGCTGTAGAGACTAGAGCAATTGCCCAGTAAAGTAACACCAGCAGATGAATGGGGGTAAATAACGGCGTATTTGCCGGTGCTGATTCATCAGATAAGGTCAACAACAGCCAAAATCCGACACAAGCTAATAGTAACAGTCCGACTAAGCTACTGGATACAAAAGGGGCAAGAGCATATAGCAAGCTAAGGAAAACTACTGCGATGCTGTCTCCCCACTGCATCAAAATGCTACTTTGCCGCCAAGAGTGTAATAACCCCACCAAATAGCGGCGTAAGTAGCTTGTTTCCAGATATTCTTTGATTGGTAAATCAGATAAAGTAAATCGTTGCCAGAGTAAATTCATTATGGGTTAACAACAAAATATTAATTTTCAACAGGGAGGGATTGGGGGAGGGGTGTCAACTAGCGCCGGTGCCGTCATGTCGAAATAACCCGAATAACGGAGCCAGAATAATCCCAAAAGCAAAGCCGCCAATGTGTGCCCAGTAAGCAACTCCGCCTGTTTCCACACTCATATTAGCAGCGGCTTGCAGACTGGCTAGACCGGATATCACATTCTGGATGACAAAAATCCCTATGAGAATAATTGCCGGTATCCTGATGGTAGTGACAAAAAAACCGAGAAAAGCTAAGGTTAAAATTCTCGATTGCGGAAACCGCATCACGTATGCACCCAGAATCCCTGCGATCGCACCACTAGCGCCTAAAGAAGGAATGGTAGAATTCATACTGATAAACCACTGACATAAGGCTGCTAAAGCACCGCACGACAAATAAAAAATTAGATACTTGAAGTGTCCCATACGGTCTTCAACATTGTTACCAAAGACCCAGAGAAATACCATATTTGAGAGCAGATGCCACCAACCACCGTGTAAAAATTGTGATGTAAATAGAGCTGTCCACTCTTGGGAAAAATTAGTGGTTAACTGTTGTGGTATGACGGCGTACATCCCGAAAAATTGCTCTAGCTCTTGACCTGATAGACTGAGTTCATGAAGAAAGACAACAATATTCAAACCAATCAACCCGTAAGTTAAATACGGAGTGGTTCGCGCGGGGTTTTCATCATAGAGAGGAAACACAGGTGTTTTTCCTAATTATTATCGGTTAATTGCAATATAGCCTGTCTTGCCATAGCAAATTGCTCAACAGTATGAATTAGGCGATGATGTCTCGCCCCCATAATAATAAATAGTTTGTCCTGGAAAGCAAAGATTTCTACCAGCAGGTATGGCTACGCCACGCCACCTATTAAAGATAAGCTCAATTACCAACTATAAACCAAATCCCGCATCATAGATAATAGATGGGGGTAAAATTCTCACTACAAACTTTGATTATTACTTGATGAGTAGATAGACAATGCAGATTATCCAGTCTCTCCATACAGCAATTCTCGTGACTGACTTAGAAAAAGCGGAAAATTTTTATGGAACAATATTGGGATTGTCCAAAATCGAGCGATCCTTAAAGTATCCCGGTGTATGGTATCAGGTGGGGAACTATCAACTTCATCTCATAGTTGCAAATACTGTCCCTACCGATAAACCTAATCAAAAATGGGGACGCAATCCTCATATAGCCTTTTGTGTAGCTGATTTGGATCATGCTCAACAAGAATTACTCCATCACAACTATCCCATTCAAGTTAGTGCTTCGGGTCGCGCTGCTTTGTTCACTCAAGACCCGGATGGGAATATCATCGAACTGAGTCAGCAATGAAAATTATTGCTTATGCTTACAGTAACCCCCTTTTAGAATCTTCTCCTCATCCCCATGATTGGGGCTGGGAGGTTGATTCTATATATGAAGATTTGGGTCAGAGATCGCAGTTGCAAAAATTAATCACAGACTGTAAAACTCAACCAGCAGATTATCTCCTCATCCGTAGTTTAGGGGAATTGGGGGATACTTTGGAGGAAGTGAGCGATCGCTTGCATGAACTCGAAGCAATGGGGATCATGATTATTGCTACGGAACAACCCTATACTTCCCAAAGTTCGCGTGTAGACTCGGATTTGTGGAAATTGCTTCAGGAAATCGCAAATCAGCAGCATAGCCGCCGTATCCGCCAAGGACACGCATCTAATCGTCTACAAGCCTCACCTCCTCCGGGTAAAGCTCCCTATGGCTATCGTCGTAGTAAAGAAAAATATACTATTGACCGCAGTACAGCAACTGTAGTTAAAGATTTTTTTGAACACTTTTTACTTTACGGTTCCCTACGGGGTGCAGTTGGTTATTTAGCCAAGAAATATGGTAAGAAAATTTCTGTTACTACAGGGAGACGCTGGCTAACTAATCCCGTTTATCGCGGTGATACAGCTTATCACCATCATCAAATTATTTCTGATACCCATATCCCCATTATTTCTAGGGAAGAAGGGGCTCAAGTTGACCGCATCTTACGCCGCAACAGTCGTTTACCTTCTCGAACCGCCAGCGCACCCCGTTCTTTAGCTGGTTTAGTTATTTGTGGTGAGTGTCAGTCACATACAACAGTTACCCGCGTCACCGGGCGCAACCAAGATAAAGAGTATCTTTATTTACGTCCTATTAGCTGTAAGCGACGGACTAAATGTCGGGCGATCGCCTACCATGACGTATTACAGCATACTATTAAAATTATTTGCCGTGACTTAGCTCTGGCTGTGGACGGAATGGACTTTCCCCAATTGGATAATATTAAGAATAGTCTGGTACAAGCGATCGCAAATCAGCAACAAATACTCCAGCAGTTACCAGCTTTAGTGGAAACGGGGATTTTGGATGACGAAACAGCCAAGTTAAGGGCTTACAAACTGCGCACAGGAATTTCTCAACTCCAAGCAAAACTAGCAACACTTCCCCCAGTCAACTTGCGTTCTGTTGCTCAAGCTGTTTCCATTCCCCAATTTTGGTTAGACTTATCAGAAGCAGAAAGGAGGTTTTACTTTCGAGAATTTATCAAACAAATTCAAATTATTCGCCACGATCAAGACTGGGAGTTACGCCTAATTTTTATTTTTTAGCAGCAGATGTATTTGCTTTACCTGTATTGCGCACATTTATAAATTTACCCAGCAAATCAAACCAAAATGGTGCACCCATGGCAATTGCAATTCCACTTACAAACCAACCGAAAATCATAGTTAAAAATTTCTTGATGGAGAAATAACCCTGTTTACTAGGCTCCCAGTCAAGTTGTTGTTTTAAATTCATAGCACTCCAACCAATAGGTAAGACAATTTCTGCTAATACATCTTCAGTTTGTTTTTTGACTTCTGCTAAATTTCCAGATGCATTAAGATTATTATTCTTCACTATTTGCCCAGCGTTATTCACAATAGCAATCCTGACAGCAGAATCTTTTGATAGTCTGTTTACAATATGAAATGCATCAGCATTTGCAATGACTGCCATGCTAAAGCCAATTAAAAGTGCTACTCCTTTAGCATTTCGTTTGTATACTCCGGCAGATCGCTCCATTGATTGATTAAATGTCTGTTCTAGTTCTTGCTGTAATATATAAATTGCTTCTTGTGTATTTTGAGCTTTTGTTTCGGCACGCTTTGCTAAACTAGCCATATTCTTAATTACAGATTGCGGCAGTTTTGCCCTCAACTTTTCAAATGTTTTATCGGCTTCAATATTTTGGTTTTTAAATTCATTTAGTAATCCTTGGTGAACCTCACTACCTATATTGATTAACTGCACAACTTCATTAATATGAGGTCTTAAACCTTTGAGGGAAATAGTTTTTTCAAGCTCGTTAAACATATCCCCTCGGAGGAATCTCAGTTTTTGTAAGGCTTTTCCGGCGAAAAACTCATCTGGCATATCTTCCTGAAAAATATATATGTATTTATCTAAACTTTGTGCCATGCGATTCATGGTAATCAGCAAGTCAGCTTTTTGTTTACAGAAATCATCAATAATTTCGGTAAAGCTTTTCTCAACTAATTCTGTAAATTCTTGGTAGATATTAACTGAAAATTGCGTTATGTGGTCATCTATACTATTTACTTGTGTGTGAAACTTCAATAAAATATTTTGGATCTCATGTAACTGTTCATCTTTAAAATTTATCAGTCTTGATTCAGTTAACTTATGAACTAGTTCTGGTATACCTAATGTTTCTATGAGGGTCGTAGCAAAAGTATCCGCTGCCATATAAGAAGGGGCGCTGTGCTTTATAAGATGTGATTGGTTATTGTTATCTTTGATATTCCCTTTTTGGTATTGTACATATCCAAAAAAACTTTTCTTTTTTTTTCCTCCAGATAGGGGAAGTTGTCCCAGAAGAGATGATAATAACCAAGTAAACCGCCGAGGTAAATTTGAAATACCTTTTGATTCTTGGTTGATAGCTTTAATCAAGGGATGGTTATATAATTCATTAACAAAGTTAATGATCCTATCATCATCTGAATCTTCTGCATCACCTGCTACAAGAATTTCAATGGATTTCTTTAGATGCACTGCCCGCCATTGTAAAACCGTAGAGATCATTTCCTGAATTTCGGAAGCTAGCAAACTGAAAATTAAGTAGATAAAAATTAAACCAATTGTTATATCTAAAATAAAAGCTAAACTCATTGACAATTTCCTCAACAGATAGTTAGCATACTCATCTTGCTAATATTTGTATCATTTCTACCAGCTAATTATTGTTAAATAAATTAAAGAACACTCAACTGAATTTCTCGAAAAATTATTTATGCACAGGGAAAATTGAGGTAACCTGAGAATTTAGGAATTATTCAAAATAGATATTCTGACTGATGGGTAACATTAGAGATGTATTCAGGTCTGGTGTGTAATCAAAACAGTAAGTAAAATGATGATCAGAGAATATGCAAGAAAGAAGTTTTGTTTCGGACTATCTAGAAAAACAGCATCGCACGGTTAATCAATGGATTGATTGGGCATGGCTCATGGTATTACTGTTGGCCGCAGTCTTACTGTTTAGTATTAATCTGGGAGGATTATCCTTACGAGATGGGGATGAGGCTACTGTGGCGCAGGTTGCCAAGGAAATCTGGAGTGCTCCACCGGGTTCCATGAGATGGCTCTATCCTACCTTACTAGGTGAACCCTATTATAACAAACCACCTTTGATACATTTGTTGATTGCTTGGGCTTATTCTTTGGGAGGCGTGAATGAATGGACTACACGCTTACCCGGCTCAATTTTGACAGCATTTTCTGTGCCATGGCTCTATTCTCTGAGTCGGGAGATATTTCGTCAACGTTGGGTAGCTATTTATAGCTCCTTGATTTATCTGACAATGCTCCCCGTAGTCCGTTATGGCAGATTGGCTATTTTAGATGGAGCGGTGGTAACCTTTTTTATCATCATGATTTGGTGCCTATTGCGATCGCGGCGGGATTTGCGTTACTGTCTTGGTATTGGAATTGCACTGGGATTAATTTGCTTCACTCAGGGGCTATTAGGCATATTACTGGGTGCGATCGCCATTGTCTTTCTATTTTGGGATACACCCAGATTGCTCACCAGTTTCTACTTCTGGATAGGAATCACCATTGGCATATTACCTGTGGCTGCTTGGTATAGTATGCAACTGTTGCACTATGGTTACAGTTTTGCTTCTGTTGTCCTGGTCAATCAATCATTAACCCCCATCAACACAGGCATTAACAGACATAATGCTCCACCCTGGTACTATGTCATGGAAATTCTCAAATGGACATGGCCCTGGTTAATTTTTTTGCCCCAAACTGCGCGCTTAATTTGGACAAATCTTAACCTTAGCTGGGCGAAACTCTTACTGGTATGGAGTCTCGTCTATTTATTGCTAATATCCTTGATGAGTATAAAACCTCCTGAGTACTTATTAACCATTTACCCCAGTCTAGCCTTAGCTTTTGGCGCTGAGTTAGCAGAAATAGAAAATCTTCCTGTAGCATCATCCTATCCCCGTCTTTGGATAACCAGTTTGTCAATACTAGCTGTAGTGGCTTCTGCTGCTAGTATTTACTTCAGTGCCGGCACAGTAGAGAAAACAGATTTACAGCTGATTTTTGCAGCTGTGGCTCTGACCATGACTTTAGCTGCTATTTTAGCAGAACGAGGTAATGGGGAATTCCTGAAAATTTTACTTTGGGGAAGTTATATTTCTCTACTGCTATTAATGAAATCAAACTACTGGGCTTGGTAATCAGAAAATTGATTAATCTTGTTCTGGAATTTTCTCAGTGGTAGGAAGTTGCCCTTCATAGCTGGTATTTTGCTGCGTCATCGTGATCATAGTCAAGAAAATAGCCAGACCAACAGCCAACCCTAAGACAGGACGCTTGTTGAGAATAAAATCTCGTGTAATTCTAGCTAAAGGGCTACTTTGACGACGTAGAGACGAACAAAGCATTATTTGTTTAAGTATAAACGGATCACGGACATAATGGCCACTGCGACAGACTACTAGCCTTTGCTGACAATAAGGACAGCTAAACAAGCCCACATGAGACTGGGCTATTCTGTGCTTAGGATTTCTTTGACAAATTGGGCAACTAATATAATCCTTATCAAAGGTGTGTATATTCATCTACCTCCTCCGCTTAGTCCATTTACTAGCTCTATCTTAATGGAGCAAGAGGACTCCGGTTATAGTTCCATACTTAACCGGAGGTGAATTGCAACCACCTTATAACTAACGCGACAGCCTTTCATCTCTGCTCAGAGTAAATCATTAGTATCTGTCTAATGGTCAGTAGTCACTAGAAAAAATCAACAACTGACAACTGACAATTGATTATGCTGTAATCTCTATGGCTTCCATGTCTTCGGCAGCATCTGCATCTAGCTGTTTCAGACGAATATGTTTTTTCCCCAGTGTGATGAGAAACTCATCTCCTGGTTTGAGATTCATCTGTTTTGTATAAGCTGAACCTATAAGTAAATTACCATTTGATTGCACGCTAATTCTATAGCTAGCACTGCGCCCGCCACGTCCATTCGCACTGGGTGAACTGTCTAACTGAATGCCTTCCGCATCAATGAGGGCATTCAAAAATTTCATCATATTCACACGCTCTATACCATTTTTGGTAATGGTATAGTAGCCGCACTGCTTGGCTTTTTCTTCTTTGCTCAGGGTTTCTAGCTCTTTAACTTTTTTGAGCAGTTCTTCACCCATTAGGGGTTCTATTTTTTTCAGTTTAGGCATCAACTTAGATGAAAAATGAATGGTTGGAGTAGTTGAATTGGATTTATTTTAGCTGACATCGAGCTAGTAGGAACAAAATCCTTGAGTTTTTATCTCAGCTTTCATAAGTATATTACACTCATAGATGAAATTGTTGCACAATTACCAACATTGTCAACGGAATCTATTCTTTGGAATGCTCTTAACTATATCTAGTTTGTGAAGACTAGTAGATTATATTTGTTTAAGTTTCCTAAAGCCAGTCTCAAGGCTTATTTACTTAAATCCCTTGCTCATGAGAACAAAAGATGATATAGAAAAATGCTCATTTAATCCTGAGCATTAGTAATTATTCAACGGTCAGCGGTGAAGACAAAAGAACTGATAACTCATAAATAAACAAAACTCGTGACCATGAAACTAACTACCAAAGGACATTACAGTGTCAAGGCATTACTAGATTTAAGTTTACAGCCAGGTTATGGACCAGCACCAGTGAGAGCGATCGCACTTCGCCAAGATATCCCCGCGCCTTACCTTGAGAAGTTACTAATAGAAATGCGCCGGGCTGGATTAGTGAAATCAATTCGGGGTAGCATTGGTGGATACCAACTAGCATTAAAGCCGGCACAAATTTCTATAGGTCAAATTTTAGAGTCAGTTGGTGAAAATATGACTCGTTTACCACATCAGACCCCAAGCGCAGCCCAAACTGAAGATTGGGTAACATTCACTCTTTGGCAAAGACTCAACCAAAAGCTCAAAGAGGCTTTATACAGTATTACTCTGGCGGATCTTTATTATGATGCGCGTAGTTGGCAAGCTTCTCTTGGGGAAGAAGCTAGTTTTGTCGTTTAGTAATTGGTGATTCGCCTTCATATATAATGACATCATCTGTTATTTTGTTTCTTGCTGCACTATTAGATTACTTAATTGGCGATCCTTGGGGTTGGCCTCATCCAGTCCAAGTTATGGGGTGGGTAATTTCTCCCCTGACTAAATTTTTTCTCAAGGTCTGTCACAATTCTCTCGCTCAACGGATAGCTGGAATTATCTTAGCCATAACCTTAATAATTGGTAGCGGCTGTTTGGGTTGGTTAATAATTCAAACTGCCAAATGGCTCCATCCATTATGGGGAAATGTCTTAGAAACCATTATTTTAGCTAGTTGTTTTGCTTTGAAAAGTCTTCGGAGTGCAGCACAGGAGGTTTTAAAACCATTAACAGCAGGAGATTTAGACTCAGCCCGTTATATTTTAAGTAATTATGTCGGTAGAGATTCACAACATCTCTCAGAACCAGAAATTTTGCGCGCTGTGTTAGAAACTGTCACAGAAAATGCTACAGATGGAGTTATGGCTCCACTTTTTTATGCCATTGTGGGCGCTTGTGTGCCGGGTGTGGGTTTAATTCCTCTGGCTTTGGCATACAAAGCTAGCAGTACCCTTGATTCCATGGTAGGTTATCGCCAAGCACCCTATACTTATATAGGGTGGTTTAGTGCCAGGCTAGAGGATTACTTAACTTGGCTACCCTGTCGCTTAACGGTGATTACTTTGGCTCTACTATCAGGTAAACCCTTATATGTTTGGCGAATATGTTGCCGCGATGCGGTAAAAGATCCCAGTCCTAACTCAGGCTGGAGCGAGTGTGCTTATGCTGCTATTTTGGGTGTGCAAATGGGCGGTACCAATTGGTATGGGGGAGTACCTCAACAAAAACCCCTCTTAGGAGATGTCATTCATCCCATTACCCCAACCGTAATTCACAATGCCTTATTGCTGACTCGATATTCTTTTTTGTTATGGTTATGCGTAGCGATCGCTATACCCCTAATTGCTAATACACTTAACTAATATGGATGAAATAGGGCATGGGGAGATTTTTTTCCCATAGCCTTGTACATGAGCGATTAGTGGCCTCTCTACCCATTCCCTAAACTATGTCTGCCAAAGTAGTTGAAATTCTTTCATCAGAAGACCTGCGTCGTACATTAACTCGCCTAGCGTCTCAGATTGTGGAAAAGTCCCGTGATTTATCCCAACTGGTACTCCTTGGTATTTATACCAGAGGGGCGCTCTTAGCAGAATTATTGGCACGTCAGATTGAGACACTCGAAGGTGTCAGCGTGGCAGTGGGAGCATTAGATATTACATTCTACCGAGATGATCTTGATAAAATTGGGTTAAGGACTCCGGCAAAAAGCAACATCCCTTTTGACCTCACAGGGAAGACAGTTGTGTTAGTAGATGATGTGATTTTTAAAGGTCGCACAGTTCGCGCCGCTTTGAATGCAGTGACTGAGTATGGTAGACCCGAAGTGATCCGCTTGGCTGTTTTAGTAGACAGGGGTCATAGAGAAGTACCAATTCACCCAGATTTTATTGGTAAGCAACTACCTACCGCCAAAGAAGAAATAGTAAAAGTTTACTTACAAGATTGGGATGGCAAAGATGCAGTTGAGTTGATGGCAGCAAATAACTAGAAATCCTGCCAGTAGCAATTGGTACCCAGTTATCAATGGTGTTCACCCCCTAAGTTGTTGGCAAAACTTGCCGTAATGCCCCTAAAAGTCGGTCAACGCTTTCTGGACGACTATTAAAACCCATTAGTCCCACCCGCCAAACTTGACCGGCTAGTTCACCTAGACCACCGCCAATCTCAATGTTATGTTCATTGAGTAACTGCCGAGCGATCGCTTTACCATCTACTCCCGTAGGAATACGCACAGTAGTCAAAGTTGGTAACCGATACTCCTTCTCAACGTGCATAGTTAATCCTAAATCTTCTAAGCCTTCCCAGAGATACTCGGCATTTTCTTGATGACGCTGCCAACAATTAGCTAATCCCTCTTCTGCCACTAAACGCAGTGCTTCCCGCAAGCCATAATACAGACTAATCGGTGCTGTGTGGTGATAGGTGCGTTCATTCCCCCAATATTTACCCAATAATGACATATCTAAATACCAGTTTGTCACCTTTGTAGAGCGCTGCTGCAATTTGTCCACAGCACGAGAGCTCATAGTAAAAGGTGAAGCACCCGGAGAACAACCCAATCCTTTTTGACTACAACTATAAGCTAAGTCAACTCCCCAGGCATCCAAAAATATAGGCACACCGCCCAGACTGGTCACCGTATCTACCAACAGCAAAGTCCCAAATTCACGACATACCTCAGCCACTCCTTCTAAAGGTTGACGTGCTCCGGTAGATGTTTCAGCGTGAACCAAAGCCAGAATTGCCGGACGATGTTGTTCTACAGCCATGCGGATTTCATCAAGGCTGAAAACTTGCCCCCAAGGCTTAGTAATAGTGCGCACATCCGCACCATATCGCCCAGCCATATCCACAAGGCGATTACCGAAGTAACCAGCTACACCAATCAAAACTACATCACCTGGTGCTGTAGCATTGGCGATGGTTGCTTCCATTGCCGCTGAACCAGTACCACTAACTGCTATGGTGTGGTGGTTTTCTGTCTGCCATACGTACCGGAGTAGAGATTGAATCTCATCCATCAGTTCCAGAAAAGCCGGGTCAAGATGCCCCACCAGTGAGTGATTCATAGCTTGAAGAACAGCGGGATGGGCATTGGACGGACCAGGGCCCAATAGCAGACGCAAGGGAATTTCTAGAGGTTTAAGTTGTAAGTGCTGACTGTTGTTAATTGACATCATGGCTATCATAATTTATTTTCGCTGATACTTTGTTACTAATATTTGCCAATAAATAAATAGATAAGTTAAAAAGCCAAATTACCTTTTAACCAAGGCTCGAAGGTACTGAGCCAAAATCATTGAAAAACCAGAAACTTCACAGCATTACTAACTGTTCTCTTGATCTTTTATCCGGATGCGACGATCAAACAGCTCCTTAATCAGCAGCGTTGCACCAGCAAGTCCCGCTAAAACCACCGAAGCTGCAAAAGCACTTTGGGAATCGTAATTGCGGTAAGCCCCTTCCACATACAGAGTCAGAGTTTGGGTACGGCCAATTAAATTACTAGAGACGACAGCAATAGCACCATATTCTCCCATAGCGCGAGCCGTGGTAAGAATAATACCATAGAACAATCCCCAGCGAATAGAAGGTAATGTCACCCGCCAGAAAGTCTGCCATTCACCAGCCCCCAAGGTTTTGGCAGCTTCTTCTTCTTGAGTTCCCACTTCTTCCAAAATAGGGATGACTTCACGAGCCACAAAAGGCATACCCCCCATCATAGTTGCCAGAGCAATACCGGGGAAGGAAAAGATAATCTTGATGTCCAGAGACTGTAGCACAGATCCAAGTAGCCCATTGCGTCCGTAGAGGGAAACCAACATTAAACCTGTGACAATGGGGGAAATTGAAAATGGCAAGTCAATAATACTGAGTAACAAAGTGCGCCCTCGAAACCGCCGGCGGGCGATTACCCAAGCTGCACACAAACCAAAAATTACATTTAGTGGTACAGCTACTGCCACAGCCATGGCTGTGAGGCGCAAAGCCTGAGTAAAATCCGGGTCGATAAGAGTGGCGAAAAACGGGGCGATACCCCGGCTAAAGGCTCCAATGAATACATAAAGGGTCGGGAGAAGTAACACCAGCGCTAAATAAGTGATTACTGCGGCAATCAAAGCAAATTTACCCCACTCTCTATCCTTCTGGGAGTTGACCAATCTTGGTAAAGACTGGCTAGATTTAGGTTCAACCGTCATAACTTTGCCTCCAAGCTTGCAGTAAGTTGACCATGAGCAACAGTACCAAGGAAATCAGCAGTAACACCGTACCAATCGCGGTAGCCCCGGCTATGTCGTTTTGTTCCAGGCGTTGGAATACTAAAATGGGGGCAATTAAGTCTTGATAGGGAATATTAGCGGCAATCAAAACCACCGAGCCATATTCTCCCACTGCCCTAGCAAAAGCTTGGGTTGTACCCGTGAGGATAGCAGGTATAAGTGGTGGTAGCACCACCCGCCAACAAGTTTCCCAGCGGGAAGCCCCCAGAGACCAGGCAGCTTCTTCGATAGTATAATCTAGCTCTTGCAGTACAGGCTGAACGCTACGAACGACAAAAGGCACAGAAATAAACACCATTGCCACCGCTACCCCCAAGCGAGTAAAGGAGACTCTGATGCCCAAGGGGGAGAGAAATGAGCCAATCCAGCCCTGCTCACTGTAAACAGTAGCTAGAGTAATACCTGCAACTGCTGTGGGTAGGGCAAAGGGCAGGTCAATGACGGCATCTAAAACCCGTTTAAAGGGGAAATCATAGCGCACCAGCACCCATGCAGTAGCGGTACCAGCAACGCAGTTAATAGCAGCGGCCAAGAAGGCAGTACCAAACGTGATGGTGTAGGTTGACAGGGCAACGGGAGCGGTAGCTAGCCGCCAGAATTCCCCCGGTGAAAGGGTTGCAGCCCGCAGCATCAAGGCGGCTACAGGTAACAGCAGGACTACGGATAGATAGGTAATGGTGATGCCCCAGGGTAAAGAAAACCGCTTCAGCTTTTGCAGGGCGAAGGGGAAGGTGGACTGTGAGTTGGAAACTGTCATGGCTTCAGGATAAAAGTTAGCCCTAAGGTCGGGCAATATTGGCTTGGATATCGTCAAAGATTGCACCATCGGCAAAGAATTTCGGGCTGACTTGGCTCCAACCGCCAAAATCGTCGATGGTGAACAGGTTTGAGATTTGGGGATAAGTATCGGCAAATTCCGCGACTACTTCTGGTACTACTGGTCGGAAGCCTACTTTGGCAAATTCCCGCTGGGCTGCGGGGGTAAAGAGAAACTGTACAAAGGCTTCTGCTACTTCCCGGTTACCTCGCTGATCAACATAGCTATCAACTACGGCAATGGGATTATCAATGGAGATATTAATGTCGGGAACTATGTAGGGTAAATTCTGTCCCTGTTGTTTAGCTAAGATGAGTTCGTTCTCATAGTTGATCAATACATCTCCCTGTTTTTGGGCGAAAAAAGCATCAGTAGCTTCACGGGCATCTCTGGGTAGAACGGGCACGTTAGCATAAACCTTAGTCACAAAGTCTTGGGCTTGTTCTTCAGTGCCGCCTGTTTGGGTCACTCTTCCCCACAAAGCCATGTAATTCCAACGAGCGCCACCAGATGTTTTGGGGTTAGCAGTAATCACACTGACATCATCCCTGGCTAAGTCTTCCCAGTCTTGAATATTTTTGGGGTTGCCTTCCCGGGTAACTATAACCCCTACGGAACGGTAGGCAATGCCGTCGCCGTTGGGTGTCTTTTTCTCCCAGCCTGGTTTAATTAGCCCGGCTTCCTGGAGTTGCTGAGTGTCTGCTGATAGTGCTAGGGCGACAATATCCGCTTCTAAACCGTCAATGACGGCGCGGGTTTGGGAGCCTGACCCGCCGTAGCTCTGGCCAAAGGTGACTATCTCTCCGGTTTTTTCTCGCCAGTATTCAACAAATAGGGGAATAATCTTTTTGTACGCAGCACGGGTGACAGCGTAGCTCACTAGAGTTAGTTCTTTTCTGCCGGTGTTAGCACTATTACTAGGAGAGCAAGCGGCGATCGCACTACTTAAACACACTACTATTAAAAATAGCGCAATATATCTTTTTAAAGGCTGCCTTTGCCATCGATTCCAATTATGCACCCACATACCGGTTTGAGACTCCTAAATTTCTCTGTGTCAGGGAGTAATGTAGCATTTTTTACCCCTTTTCTGCTCTCTTAATTTAATCTATCAAGTTACAGTATTTTGATATTAGTTATAAATCATACACATATTACCATGGAATAGCAAGACAATCTCCAAAATCCCAATCAAGAATATGGTGATTAGCCATGTTTTTCCTCTGTGTTCCCTGTGCCTGTGGGGTTCGTGATTAAAAACTATTAAAAACTTAAGTGTTCGGGCATTTATAGCAATGGACAGGGCGCTGGGGACATGATAAAATTACCAAACCATTTCGGAGTAAGTATTTTCACTTTTTACTTTTGCTATAATCTCCTTAACCTAAACCTTTCCAAACCTCCGATCTCGTTGCTGGTAGGCAAACAAAGCGCGGTGAAACTCAGTGCGGTCAAAATCTGGCCACAGAGCATCAGTAATATAAATTTCCCCGTAAGCCATTTGCCAAAGCAGAAAATTAGAAAGTCGCATTTCGCCACTGGTGCGGATTAATAAATCCGGGTCAGTAATTCCTGCTGTGTAGAGGTGAGCCTCAAACAACTGTTCATCAATTTGATCAGGTTTAAGGACACCTTGCTGTACCTTTTGGGCGATCGCCCGGCAGGCTTGTAAAATTTCCTGGCGTCCCCCATAATTAGTAGCTACAGTAAACCGAATACCGCGATTATTGCGAGTTTCTGCCATTGAGCGGGAGATTTCAGCTTGCAGCGATGGAGGTAGAGCATCCAAATTCCCGACAAACTGGATTTGAACATTCTCCTGGAGCATTTCCCGAAGTTCTTGGCGGAGAACCCTTTGAAACAAAGTCATCAAAAAATCTACCTCTTCCTGGGGTCTTTTCCAGTTTTCGGTAGAAAAAGCATAAGCCGTTAGTGCCTGAATCCCCCAGTCTTTGCAACAGCGCAACAAATCCTTGAGCGCATCCACTCCGCGCTTATGTCCCATAATTCTGGGTAGACCTTGACGTTTAGCCCATCGACCATTGCCATCCATAATCACTGCGACGTGCTTTGGCAGTAGTTCTCGTTTTAAGTCAGAAGGTAAAAATTGCAGTTGAGTTTGTTGTGCTGTCATTTTTTATTTCGAGAAGCGGTCGATGGTAATCCAAGTAAACCTGAAATTATTACTATTGCTTTACTACCTATCTGACGACCCCAACCTAAGAGACTAGGAGCAACAGCTTCCCGGTCTACAGTGGTTGATAATCGAGCCTCTAAGGACTCCTTGAGTGTCCTAATCGTCAGTGGTCTATTGAGAGTTCCTCGTTCCGCTAAGGAAATAGAACCCGTTTCTTCTGATACAACCACACAGATACAATTTTCTACCCGCTCAGTGATCCCCATGGCTGCCCGGTGGCGTGTTCCCAACTGGCGGGAGGCCGTGCGTCCCGAAAGTGGTAGAATTATACCAGATGATACAATACGCGAGCCACGGATTAAGGTTGCCCCATCGTGGAGTAAAGTTTTCGGCTGAAAAATAGTCTGTATAAGTTCCTTAGAAACATCAGCATTTAGCTTAACTCCAGGCACAGAAAAATCCCGCTCGTGAATTGGACCTGTGGTTTCCAAAATCAGCAAAGCCCCTATGCGGTTTTTTGAAAGTTCTTTGACCGCATCTACAATTTCATCAATTACACTATCAGAGTTGGGGATGGTTAAACTGGATGGTTTAAATAACTGCTGAAATTCACCGCGTCCCACCTGCTCCAAAAATCGGCGAAATTCAGACTGGAGAGCCACAGCCATTGCTACAGCGCAGCCAATCACTAACTTTTCCAAAACAAAATTGAGCAGAGGGAAACCCATTCTGCCACTGAGTACTGAAGCTAGCATTAAGATAATAAAACCCCGCACCATCCACAGTGTTCGGCGCTCACTAATAATAACTAGTATCATGTAGGTCAGCGCTAACACCAACAAGATATCCAGAGTCCCAAGCAGCAAGGACTGCGACCATCCCAGGTTTGTCAGCCATTGCTTCCACCAATCTCTCATGACATCTGGATTACTCTTTGTTATCCCTCAATATTCTGTCATTTTGCTGTTATTTTCATGCCCCAAAGGTTAACCCTTGAGGAAACAGCAAGTGTTGAGTCATTAGCTATTAGTGATATTTTCCTAGCTAGTGACTATACAAACCGGTTATTAGTTCTGCACGTTGAGCCTGTCTGGTAGACAATCTTGTCGAATCAAGTCGTGATAACTTTCGCGCCGCAAAATTAAATTTGCTTCCCCATTGGCTACTACAACGGCAGCCGGGCGGGGTAAGCGATTATAGTTTGATGACATACTGTAATTGTACGCACCAGTCCCCATGATTACGAGTATATCCCCTGGTTGAGTTTCCGGCAGTTGGGCATTTTTAATCAGAATATCCCCTGATTCACAATGCTTACCAGCTATTGTCACTGTTTGGGTGAGGGGAGCAGACATCTTGTTAGCGACTACTGCTCGATAAACTGACTGGTAAGTAATGGGTCGGGGATTATCAGACATCCCACCGTCAACTGTCACGTAGGTACGAATGTCGGGCACAACCTTTGATGATCCCATAGTATAGGCTGTGACGCACGCTGTGGCAATCAGCGATCGCCCTGGTTCACACAACAATTTTGGCAAAGGGAGATTTTCGGCAGTACAAGCTGCTTGTATAACTTCACAAATCGCCTTTACCCATTCTGTAATACTGGGGGGATCATCAGATTCAGTGTACCTAATTCCTAAACCACCGCCCACATTTAATTCTGTGACGCTTAAACCATAATTTGCCGCCTTTTTTAACCACTGCACCATGACAGCAGCCAAATCTCGATGGGGTTGGCGTTCAAAAATTTGGGAACCAATGTGAGCATGTAACCCAACGCAGTTTAAAGAAGGTTGCTGACTGACAAAGGTAAATACTTCGTCCAAATCATTAGGGTCAAAGCCAAATTTACTATCTAAATGTCCCGTGCGAATGTATTCGTGGGTATGGCATTCAATTCCTGGGGTTAACCGCAACATCACCCGGATGGGGGTGGATGTCCCCGGTGCTTGTTCTGCCATCTTTACCAAGGTATGCAGTTCTTGCCAGTTATCTGCCACAATGGTGCTACCAGACTCTATAGCTAAAAGCAGTTCTTCATGAGATTTATTATTGCCATGGAGGTAGAGTTTCTCCGGGTTCACACCGGCACTTATAGCTGTATATAATTCCCCTCCCGAAACTACATCTATACCTAATCCTTCCGATGCTGCGATCGCGCAAACTGCTAAACAGTTCCAGGCTTTGGATGCGTATAGTACCTGAGATTCACCCTGGTAATATTTTTTAAATGTATCTCGATATTGCTGACAAGCTAAACGCAGGGTTTCTTCATCTAAAATATACAAAGGTGAACCAAACTGCTCCACCAGGGTTTTGACATCACACCCACCAATTTCTAGGATGTCCTGACTGTTAAGTTTGGCGGTAACTGGTAAAAGTTCCTGGTTGGGGGAAACATTGATGTTTTCACGTCCTTGAATTTGAGGTAAATATTGACTACCAGCATATTGAACGCCAGTGGGGTGAGTGGATACCATAGTTTTTATAAATTGTCCTTGCTCAAAGTTGAAATTTTTTTGGGCGTGGGGTCATTCAGCGTCCCGATTTTCAGTTTAACCAAAATAGCGTGGAAACAGGAGATATGCCTAGGTTCAGTTGACGGCGCTTTTTTCCCCTCAAGGATGTTTCAATCTTCATATTTATTTACCCATTCGCCATTAACGTGATCTTATTAGACTTAAAACTGAAATCCCTGACTTTAAATGATCTAACTGCCATCCTGGAACTAGATCAAGCCTGTTTTGGCGGTCTGTGGACTATGGATGGCTATCAACGAGAGTTAAACAGTCCTAACAGTGTATTATTAGGTTTATTTTCCCCGGTTTATGGGTCAAAACTGCTAGGAATGGGGTGCTTTTGGGCAATCTTAGAAGAAGCACACATTACAATTTTGGCAATTCATCCCCAATATCACCGTCAAGGTTTGGGACAGGCTTTACTGTATTCTCTACTTCAAACCGCAAGCGATCGCGGACTGGAGCGAGCCACCCTGGAAGTCCGCGCTTCTAATTTGGCGGCCATATCCTTATATGAAAAATTTGGCTTTAAGATAGCCGGACGGCGGCGGGGTTATTACCAGGATAATGGAGAGGATGCTAAGGTGTTGTGGCTGTCAGATTTACAATCTCCGCAAGCAGAAACTTTGGAGAATTGGCATACTACTGTGGTCTATGGGTTAAGGAAATCTTTTTGGCAAATGCGTTGACTCATGGGTGATTATGCCTAGCTAAACCCGGATGAGGATCACATTAGGGAGAAAAAATTCATGTTTTTGCTGCTATGTACTATTAAAATATTTAATCAATAATTTTTTTAAATTTCAAATAAATTATTAGTCCAGCATATTCTTGAATAGAGACTGATAAGTATGTTATAAGTCTATATTTGGAAATAGTTAAATAAAAGCCTAAGCATAGCGGCTTGCTGGATAGTTGTAAAGCAGGGAAACACTAGTAAAATCAAGCCCCTAAGTATAGCAACCATAAAAAAAGTAATAAAAAACTAACAATTAAGCCAGGATGTGGGGCGAAATTTTTTCGTGGCCTATAATCTTTATACAGGCATCCAAAAGCAGAGCCTGTGCTAAAATCAGCATACCGGCACGACGCAGGTGATGGGAAAAATGCCATGTTTGAACGCTTCACAGAAAAAGCCATTAAGGTAATCATGCTGGCCCAAGAAGAGGCCCGCCGCTTAGGTCACAACTTCGTGGGAACCGAACAGATCCTCCTAGGTCTGATTGGGGAAGGTACGGGAGTTGCGGCTAAAGTGTTGAAATCAATGGGTGTCAATCTCAAAGATGCCCGGATTGAGGTAGAAAAAATCATAGGCCGGGGTTCGGGCTTTGTGGCCGTGGAAATTCCGTTTACGCCACGGGCAAAGCGTGTACTAGAGCTATCCTTGGAAGAAGCGCGCCAATTAGGGCATAACTACATTGGCACCGAGCATCTGCTGTTGGGCCTGATCCGGGAAGGGGAAGGTGTAGCAGCCAGGGTGCTAGAAAACCTAGGGGTAGATTTATCTAAGGTACGAACCCAAGTGATCCGAATGCTCGGAGAAACAGCAGAGGTTTCAGCCACAGGGCCATCGGGACGCACCAAAACTCCCACCTTGGATGAGTTTGGCTCGAATTTAACCCAAATGGCGACGGACAACAAGCTAGACCCAGTTGTAGGACGCGCTAAAGAAATTGAGCGTGTGATCCAAATTTTGGGGCGCCGGACTAAAAATAATCCAGTATTAATCGGTGAACCAGGGGTAGGGAAAACAGCGATCGCCGAAGGTCTAGCATCCCGCATAGCTAACAGGGATGTTCCCGACATCCTAGAAGATAAGCGGGTGGTAACCCTAGATATCGGCTTGCTAGTAGCAGGTACCAAGTACCGGGGTGAGTTTGAAGAACGCCTCAAGAAAATCATGGATGAAATCCGCTCGGCGGGTAATGTCATCCTGGTAATTGACGAGGTACACACTCTCATCGGTGCTGGTGCTGCAGAAGGGGCTATTGATGCAGCTAATATCCTCAAGCCGGCTTTGGCTAGGGGTGAGTTACAGTGTATTGGCGCTACGACTTTAGATGAGTACCGCAAGCACATTGAGCGAGATGCAGCTCTAGAGCGACGCTTCCAACCGGTGATGGTGGGAGAACCTTCTGTAGATGAAACCATTGAAATCCTGCACGGGTTGCGCGAACGCTATGAGCAACACCACAAGCTGAAAATCTCTGATGAGGCTTTGGTGGCGGCGGCAAAATTATCTGACCGTTACATTAGCGATCGCTATCTACCAGATAAGGCTATCGATTTAATTGACGAGGCTGGTTCTAGGGTACGTTTAATGAACTCCCAATTACCACCCGCAGCTAAAGAGTTAGACAAAGAACTACGGCAAATCTTAAAAGAAAAAGACGAAGCTGTCCGCTCCCAAGACTTTGACAAAGCTGGGGAACTGCGCGATCGCGAAATGGAAATCAAAGCCGAAATTCGCGCCATCGCCCAAGGTAAAACTAATACCTCTACCAGCCCAAGTGATAGCGCCCGGATCCCAGCCGTTGAGCCTGTAGTCGGCGAAGAGGACATTGCTCACATTGTGGCTTCCTGGACTGGCGTACCAGTGAACAAGCTTACGGAATCAGAATCCGAAAAGCTGCTGCACATGGAAGATACCTTACATCAGCGGTTAATCGGTCAAGAAGATGCGGTGAAAGCTGTTTCCCGCGCCATTCGCCGCGCTCGTGTCGGTTTGAAGAATCCTAACCGACCCATCGCTAGTTTTGTCTTCTCCGGTCCAACTGGGGTAGGTAAAACTGAGTTGGCTAAGTCCTTGGCTTCCTACTTCTTCGGTTCTGAAGAAGCAATGATTCGCCTGGATATGTCGGAATACATGGAACGCCACACCGTTAGTAAGTTGATTGGTTCGCCTCCTGGTTATGTTGGTTACAACGAAGGCGGTCAGTTAACTGAAGCTGTGCGTCGCCGACCCTATACTGTGGTGCTATTCGACGAAATCGAAAAAGCTCACCCCGATGTCTTCAATATGCTGCTGCAAATTCTCGAAGACGGTCGGTTAACAGATGCGAAAGGTCGCACGGTGGACTTTAAGAACACTTTGTTAATTCTGACTTCTAACATAGGTTCTAAGGTAATTGAAAAAGGCGGCGGCGGTATCGGCTTTGAATTCGCTGATGATGCGACGGAGACTCAATACAACCGCATTCGCTCTCTGGTGAATGAAGAACTCAAGCAGTACTTCCGTCCTGAATTCCTCAACCGTCTGGATGAAATTATCGTCTTCCGTCAATTGAGTAAGGCTGAGGTGACGGAAATCGCCGAAATCATGCTCAAGGAAGTATTTGGTCGTCTGACTGAAAAGGGTATCACTTTAGAGGTGAGCGATCGCTTTAAGGACAGACTAATTCAAGAGGGTTACAGTCCCAGCTACGGCGCTAGGCCATTACGTCGAGCTATCATGCGCTTATTAGAAGATAGCCTAGCTGAAGAAATTCTTTCTGGTCGCATTAAGGATGGTGATACAGCCTTAGTTGATGTTGACGAGAGTGGTAACGTTCAAGTTAGTGCTGGACAGCGCCGCGAGTTATTAACTCAGGGTGTTGATTCCTAGTTAGAAACTATAAAAGTTAAATCAGCGGTGGGGAATTTCCGTTCTCTACCGTTTTTTTTGTGAAGCACCAGGTACAAGAGAAAGAAAGGAGGGTTTTGTGGCTAACCTAATTTCGGATCAGGTATATGGAATAATGTAACTAATTCTAGTTGCAAAATTTTTCTGAGGACAGATAATGGAAGTAAGCAGTCGGGAGTTCTCATGACCCGCAGGGAGAAATTAATTAAGCGGTTTCTTAGTATTCCCAAAGATTTCACCTGGGAGGAGTTAGTTACTTTGCTTTCGGGGTTTGGGTTTGAGGAGGTCAGCACGACGGGAAAAACGGGAGGTTCTCGGCGGCGTTTTCTCAATGATGGGGGAGTGATTATTACTTTACATGAACCCCATCCTCAAAATATTCTCAAACGATATCAGATTGAACAGATTATCAAGATTCTCCAAGGAGAAGAATTGCTATGAATAACATGATGCAATACAAGGATTATTTCGGGTCGATTCACTATAGTGATGATGATAAAATCTTCTACGGACAAGTGGAACATATCCGCAGTTTAATCAGTTTTGAAGGGGAAGATGTGGCTAGTCTCAGGGCTAGTTTTGAGGAAGCAATTGATGATTATTTGGCTCTGTGTGCAGAAAAAGGGATTGAGCCTGAGAAGCCCTTTAAGGGTAGTTTTAATGTGCGTGTAGGTAGCCAACTTCATCGTCAAGCGGCTTTATTTGCTCAACAACGGGGGGTGAATCTCAATAAGTTGGTGACGGATGCACTAGAACGTTATCTGAAAGGGGAATCCTTGGAAAATGCTTGAGGAATTGCGGATTTGAAGTACCAAAAAACAAAATTAAGTATCGCCTAACCATGATTTTACGTTTTGATACTATTAGCTGTGATATTGAAGTATGGATTGATCCGATGTGATCACCTCCATATATTCTTTTATTGCTTTTATGTTTATGTAAACATGGTAAACTTGTCAAGGATAATTATGATTGAGCGCTACCAAAATCAACAACATACCATTTTTCATGGTGATACTATCAGCACCTTATCAAAATATATTCATGCAGATTCCGTAGATTTAATTTTTATTGATCCTCCCTATAACATAGGTAAGCAATTTAGCAATTTCCATGATAAATGGGAATCAGAAGCAGAATATTTAAATTGGTCATATCAATGGCTTGATCAGTGTATTCGCATTCTCAAACCAAATGGGACAATTTATCTCATGACCAGCACCCAAGCAATGCCTTATTTTGACATTTACCTGAGAAAAAAGTTAACTATTCTCAGTCGCATCATATGGCATTATGATAGCTCTGGAGTACAAGCTACAAAATACTTTGGTTCAATGTATGAACCCATTCTCCATTGCGTCAAAAATAAAAACAATTATATTTTCAATAGTGATAATATTAAAATTGCCGCCAAAACAGGCGCACAACGTAAATTAATCGATTACAGAAAATCTGTACCTACTCCTTATAATGCGGAAAAAGTACCCGGTAATGCTTGGTATTTTCCCCGTGTGAGATATCGCATGGCGGAATATGAAAACCATCCTTCACAAAAACCAGAGTCATTACTAGAAAGAATTATTTTAGCAAGTAGTCATGAGGGAAGTGTAATACTTGATCCCTTTGCTGGTACTTTTACAACTGCTGCGGTAGCTAAACGGTTAGGGAGAAAATCTATCAGTATTGAACTACAGGAAGAATATCTCAAAATTGGTTTGAGACGGGTTTTAGAATTAATAGAGTATAAAGGAGAGCAACTTTTACCACCTGAGAAAAATCATCATGTTAAAAATAAAAATAGTAAAGAAATTGATTTAAATTTTATACAAGGGAGTATTTTTGATGCAAATACTACAACATGATTTTACGCAAACAATAATTACTATTATTAATAAATATTTCCCTGGTTATGGAGATATTATTTTAGGTAACAGTCAATTATTGCAATATATCAATCTTAAAACCAAAGCTGCAAACCGAGGTTCAAAATCAAGAGCTAGCTTTGCTAATCATTATGCTATATATGTTTTAATTGAAGATTATTTGCAAAAAGAATTTCATATTAAAAATGGCTACGAAGATTATGAAGGAGCACAATATAAAGCGCTTTTGAAGAGGCAAAGAGAACTACCTTTCGGTAGTAAACTTCAAAATCATGCTTTAAATCATCGTTTGAATCAAGAGTTTAAAAAATTTTTTCGCACATCACCTTATTTACCAATAATAAGAGATGCAGAAACTAATAGATATTGGATAAATCCAAATCTTTTAATAATCGAAGCTGATAATCAAGTAATCAATATTGCGGAACCTATTAGAGATATCATTAATGCTTATGTTAAAGCAAGAATGGACTCGTTTAATGAATTTATGATTTCTTGTGAAACACTGATGGCAATTCAGGAACAATCACCAGAAAAAGCAATTGAATTTATTAGAGGTTTATTAAAGCCAAATATAGATGCTAGAGTATTTGAGATTGTTAGTTATGCAATTTTAAAACAGTATTATGCTGACCAGAAAATATACTGGGGGTGGTCAGAGGATGAATTAAATATTGAGCATTTGATATTGTATAAAACAGGACGTACTAATGCTAATGATGGCGGTATAGATTTTGTAATGAAGCCTCTGGGACGTTTTTTTCAAGTGACAGAAAGTATAGATACGGGAAAATACTTTTTAGATATTGATAAAGTACAAAAATATCCAGTTACTTTTGTTATTAAAACTGAGCAAACAGTTGAATATGTACGGAAAAAAATAGAGCAAGAAGCAAGTATAAGGTATCAAATAAAGGATATTATCAATAAATACATGGAATGCGTGGAAGAAGTAATAAATATCCCTGAATTAATTCTTCGTCTTAATAAAGTATTAGAATTGAGTAAAGGACTCAAAGTAATTGAAGAAATAGTTCTACAAAGTCGAGTTGAGTTCAATATACACGAAGAAGGATTTGAGGACTAAGTTTTAAAATTCTTTAAATAAGAGGTAGAGAATAATTTTTCCCTACCTGTTTTCAGGTATCTTGAATCCACTACTCAAAAATAAAGTGAGATTGTCCCTTGTTTTCCCAGGTAAATTTTAATGATTTAGGGTTTGCAACAGGAAGTCTTTTCGTGGGGGTAGGGAACAGGGAACAGGGAACAGGGAACAGGGAACAGTTTCAGCTATCTGTCATCCCTAAATTTTCTGATTTATTTAACCCAAAATGTACACTTTTGATGGTAGAGCCTTCAAAAACCCTGCACCTGTTTTCTTTTTTAGCAACCTCAAACCTTTGATTTACAGCGCATTTCATCTGAGTAGGTACAAAAGGGCGGGCAGGATGCCCACCCCACAAGATTTATGATATTAAGGTGTGTACTTTATTTACTTGAAAAGTGCTGTATATAGGTTTTACATTTATTATTCAGCCAGCCCTATTTATTTCTCCCCAGATGCAAGCTTTAAGGGATACAATGGCTCTGATCCGTTTAATTGCCAAATTCTCCACACTAGTACAGCAGCTACAGTTAACCAAACACAGGAAAATGATAAAATCATCCCTGCTAAAGGATTAGTTTCCCAATAAATTGCTGTCACCACTAGCGCAGACAACCAAGGACCTAAAATCACCACCGGAACAGCAGCGCCTAATCTCCGTTCTACGGTAAAAATTGTATTCCAAGTATCCCCTAAAGCTAGATGTACCACAAACAGAATTAAAGGTAATACCAAAAATTGGTGATTCATTGTTTGCCAAACTAATACAGAGGAAATAACCCGCAAAACTGCTATGATCATCCAAACGATGGGAAATGCTAAAGGTGGGGGAGACCATCTGGGTCTAATTACTTGGTCATAGGTGGTACGAGAACGAGTATTATCTAAAAGGGAAAAAATCCGGGAACGGATACTTAAGACGGCAAAAAATAATGCAGTTAATGCAGTGCTAACCCAACTGGGGAAACCGGAATTATGATCAATGAATATGATTAATTTTTCCATTCCCAGCAACACAAGAATCATCACTGCTATTTGTAGGATAGTCCCTAGTTTATAAACTAAAACTGCGTTGATATCTAGTTCTTGTGTGGTCGCTTTTGAGGTGTTAGGGGGGTTTTGTTTACCAGGTTTGACCCCCATAACTGTGTTGACGAACTTTTCCAGTATTCCTGTTTTGGCTTGGTTCATAATCAAGAGATGGTGAGTAGTTGGTAAGTATTAACAATAATTAATTATATGATCATCTAATGTTAATGCACTACCAGCATAATCAAGAATGGCAAGAATTACAGACAGGAGACTTGATTATTAGTTCTTCTGTCCCTAGACGGGGTAATATTTGGCTGACTAATTTTGATCCACAATATCATATATGTTGTGGGGTGGGCATCCTGGACGCTCTAGTGTACCTAACTCAGATGACAGGGGCTGTAAAACTTACAAGCACAAATATTACACAATTATTTTTATTAAAAAGTAATATAAGTATTAATTTTTTTGTATATTTTTCTATGAATCACCAATCATTATAAAATACATATGAAATGTTTTGATACAGAGATTATGTATCAATAATTGTTATTTATTTATGAATATGGCGAAAAATAATCAGAGTCAATTTTTATCTAATCTTCAAGCTTACGCAAAGGAATTAACTAATAAATTCTCACTTTCTTCTGTCTCTTTTGGTGCTGAAGATCAACTGAAATCACCTATAGAAAATTTGTTAAAATCAGCAGCAAATATTCTGAATCTATCTATTGTAGTAGTTACTGAGGTACAAGAAAAGCTACTTTCAGGAAGACCAGATATGGGAATAACAATTAATGGTCTTTTAATTGGACATATTGAACTAAAAGCACCAGGAAAGGGCGCAGATACTAGTAAATTGAAAGGAGATGATAAACAACAGTGGGAAAAGTTTAAAAATATCCCAAATGTGATTTACACAGATGGTAATACTTGGGGACTGTATCGCACAGGTGAAAAGGTCGGAAAGATCATTAAATTTTCAGGAGATATTACTTGCAAGGGTGCATCAGCTATTAGTTCTCAAAATGCTAATGATTTACTAATATTATTACGAGATTTTTTCAATTGGCATCCAATTGTTCCTTCTACGCCAAAAGCTTTAGCAGAAATGCTTGCTCCTATTTGTCGGTTATTAAGAAAAGATGTTTTGAATGCTCTTGAGAATCCTGAATCTAATTTAAGTCAAGTAGCTAAAGATTGGCGACATTATTTGTTTCCTGATGCGGATAATCAACAATTTGCAGATGCTTATGCTCAAACCTTAACCTATGCACTTTTATTGGCGAGGTTTTCCGGTGCTGATGATCTATCTTTACCACAAGCTGTTAAAAGTATTAGAACTGGTCATAATTTACTAGCTGATGCTTTAAAAATCTTAGGTGATGAAGTAGCACGTGAACAAATAGAAGTTTCTGTAAGTCTATTAGAAAGAATAATTGCAGCTATTGATATTACGGCAATAAATGAAAATGATTCTGAAGACCCTTGGTTATATTTTTATGAGGATTTTTTGGCTCAATATGATCCAAAGATGAGAAAAGAAAGAGGAGTTTATTATACTCCTATTCCTGTTATTAAAACACAAGTAAGATTAGTAGCTGAATTATTAGGAGAGCATTTTGATGCTGAATTTTCCTTTGTAGATGATAAAGTTATTACTTTAGATCCTGCTTGTGGTACAGGAACTTATATTTTAACAGCTATTAAACATGGACTAGATCAAATTAGTAATTTAAGAGGAAAAGGAATGAGAGTTTCTGCTGCTACAAATGCAGCAGCAAATATTCACGCTTTTGAAATCTTAGTTGGCCCTTATGCTGTTGCTCATTTACGTCTCACTCAACAAATTTTAAGTGAAGGTGGTACTTTACCTGAAAATGGTGTTCATGTTTATTTGAGTGATACTTTAGAATCTCCCTATGCTGAATTAAGTGGTAATTTACCTTTAATTTACAAATCTTTAGGTCAAGAATATAAACGCGCTCAAAAAATTAAACAAAATACACCGGTGATGGTTTGCTTAGGAAATCCACCTTATAACCGTCAAACAATTGATGAAGATGATTTAATTAATCAAAAAAGAAAGGGTGGATGGGTCAGATTTGGAGATGATGAGCAAAAGGTAGATGAAAATCGGCAATTAATTAAAAAACGTCCTATTTTAGAGGATTTTCTAGAACCATTAACAGAAATGGGTTATGGTGTTCATGCTAAAAATTTATATAATGACTATGTTTATTTTTGGCGATGGGCTTTGTGGAAAGTATTTGAAGCTAACACAGAAAATCAAGCCGGAATTATCAGTTTTATAACAGCTTCTTCCTATTTGCGTGGCCCTGGATTTGCGGGAATGCGTAAGGTGATGCGTCAAACGTTTGATGAACTGTGGATTATTGATTTGGAAGGTGATAATTTAGGGGCTAGAAAAACAGATAATGTGTTTGCAATTCAAACTCCTGTGGCTATTGCTATTGGGGTTTGTTACAACCAACCTCAACCTGAAGTTGCTGCTAAAGTTCATTTTACTAGAATTGATGGTACAACTCAAGAAAAACTAGCAGTTTTAGATAATATTCACTCTTTTAAAGATTTACAATGGCGTGAATGTCCCAAGAATTGGACTGATTTATTTTTACCTGTTAGTGATACAGATTATTGGAATTGGGCAAAGTTAACTGATTTATTTCCTTGGCAAGAAAATGGTATTCAATTTAAAAGAAAATGGACTATTGGTGAAAATAAGGAAGTTTTACATAAACGTTGGGAAAATTTGATTAATGCTAGTAAATCGCCAGGGATACAGAAAAAACTGTTTAAAGAAACAGATGCTAGAAAAATTAGTAAACAGTATTCATCTTTAGAAGATAAAGGAAATTTATTAGCTCCCATTGCTAATTTATTATCTAAGGATTTACCTGTAGAACCAATTCGTTATGCTTATCGCAGTTTTGATCGCCAGTGGGCTTTATTAGATAATAGATTGTGCGATCGCCCTAGACCCAATTTACGACGTTCTCACAGTGATCAGCAAGTTTATATGACAAGTTTATTAACTAATGTTCTAGGTGAAGGTTCTGCTGCTGTTGTTACTGCTTTAATTCCTGATTTAGATCATTTTCGTGGTTCTTTTGGTGCTAAACATATTATTCCTCTCTGGAGAAATTCGCAAGCTAATCAACCTAATATTACGCCTAGACTTTTAGAAGTTATTAGTAATATACTCAATTGCAATATTCACCCACAAGATTTTTTTGCTTATTGTTATGCTATACTAGCAACCCCCAAATATGTCAAAGAATTTTGGCATGAACTAGAAACACCTGGACCAAGGATTCCCATTACTAAAAATAGGGATTTATTTATTAAAGTAGTGGAAATAGGACGCACTTTAGTTTGGTTACATACCTATGGTGAAAGATTTGTTCCCAGTGGTAAAAAACCAGGTAAAATTCCTATTGGTAGAGTTCGTTGTCAAGTAGGAATACCCAATACTGTAAATGATTATCCCACGGAATTTTCTTATGATGTGGGTACACAAGAATTAAAAGTTGGTAAAGGTGTATTTGAAAATGTCCGCCCAGAAGTTTATAATTTTAGTGTTTCAGGTTTAGAAGTTGTCAAGTCCTGGTTAGCTTATAGGATGAGAGACGGTGCTGGTAAAAAGTCCTCACCTTTAGATGATATTCGTCCTCAAGCTTGGCAATTTGATGGTGAATTGCTTGATTTACTCTGGGTTTTAGATGCTACTGTAGATTTATATCCTAGTTTATCTTCCTTATTTGCGGAAGTAATTAACAGTGAATTATTTGCAGCTACGGAGTTTCCACAACCAACAGAGTTAGAAAAGTCCAACTCTTTAGAAGTGGAGACAGAGTTACCAATTTTCAATATACAAGAAATAGATGCAGAAGGTGAGTAAGCACTTACAGCGGACTTCATCTAAGAGGATGTTTGTCAAGTCATGATTAGTGTATCGAATATTATTTGACCCCACCCTCACCTTTCCCTTATAAAGGGAAAGGGGACTGGATTTAAGGAATTAAAGGGGGTAAGGATGTGATGAAAATTACGGCTGACAACTTATCAAGCATCCTCTAAGTGGGTATGGCAGGGCGGGCAGGATGCCCACCCCACAATAGTTCTACAATTAATATCTGTATTTTATCTAGGTATAAACTGCTATAACTAAATTTTCAGAAGCTCCAAAATTTAAGGATATTGCTGGTGTGAAGGCGATCGCCTACTTGACGGTAAGTAGTTATTTAATATACATTTACAATTTTTTACTCAACTTAATTGTAAATCAAACTCATAACGACTATGATTAAGACAGGAGAGCAAAGAAGGATGATGAGAGTTGAAGAAATCCCCTTAAATCAAATCAAACGCCCTTTACCCCGTGTCAACGACCCTGATAAAGTCCAAGCCTTAATGGAGTCTATTGCAGCGATCGGACAACAGGAACCCATCGATGTCCTAGAAGTGGACGGACAGTATTATGGTTTTTCCGGTTGTCACCGTTATGAAGCTTGTCAGCGCTTAGGTAAAGCAACAATCAAGGCGAGAGTCCGTAAAGCTACACCTAGGGTACTCAAGATGCACTTAGCATAATCGGATAGAAGTAAACAGGAGAAAAAATATGTCATCTCAAGCAACAGCTAAAAATGTCAATATCGGTATTGACGACGCGAGTAGAGCGAAAATTGCCGAGGGGTTATCTCGTTTATTGGCTGACACTTATACACTGTATCTCAAAACCCATAACTTTCATTGGAACGTTACAGGTCCAATGTTCCAAACCTTACATTTAATGTTTGAGACACAGTATACAGAACTGGCTTTAGCGGTAGACTTAATTGCAGAAAGGATTAGAGCCTTGGGATACCCAGCACCGGGAACCTACAGCGAATATGCTAAACTCAGTTCAATTGCGGAAACTGCGGGAGTTCCTAAAGCTAAGGAAATGATTAGCTTGCTGGTGGAAGGACAAGAAGCGGTAGTCAGAACTGCACGCTCTATTTTTCCTGTATTGGAAGAGGTGAACGACGAACCCACCGCCGACTTATTAACTCAACGGATGCAAGTTCATGAGAAGACCGCTTGGATGTTGAGAAGTTTACTGGAAGAATAACCTAAAAAATATTTACATGAAACTTTTGTGGGGTGGGCATCCTGCCCGCCCATGGTATGTAAGTTAAATATGTCACAGCTTAACCAATGAGTAATCACACCCAAAAGCTGCAAAATTTGATGCAGCGTGTAAATATCCCTAGTTTTAAAGCCTTAAGTCGTGATGCTGGGGTTTCAGAACGGCAAATTTTACGGCTGCGACAAGGGAAATTAACACAAATGCGGGTGGATGTGCTGCTGAAGTTATCCCAAGTGCTGAAGATTTCATTGGCTGAATTAATAGAGACTTTTTCACCGGTGACTACTCAGGATGACCTACCCCGGAGCCAAACGGAGATAGAAGCATTAAAAACAGAGTACCAGCGATCGCAACAGCAATTAGAACAACAGCGAGAAATGTTAATACAGGAGTTCCAGCAGTCGAGTTTACAACTACTGGAATCTTTATTATTACAATGGCCCACAGTAGCCTATAAAGCTGAGGAAAATCCCCAGCTAGCTGCAATTAAAATTGTCCCTTTGGTGCAGAAACCCTTAGAAAGACTGTTACAGGAGTGGGGAATAGAGGCGATCGCCCCAGTGGGAGCAGAGGTAGCATATAATCCCCAAATGCACGAATTAATCGAAGGGACAGCAGAACCAGGCGCAACAGTGAGAGTACGTTACACAGGCTATGTACAAGGCGAAAAGCTACTTTATCGAGCTAAAGTCAGTTAGGTGGGCTTTCTTACTTTTCAGACATCCTCTGAGAATTGTGTTCCCAGCTAGAGGCTAAGAAACGAGATTGTCAAACCGGATTGCTATATAATACTTGTAGTGAGTAGGACACAAATAAAAATGTCAGAAAAAACTTTTGATATTGCTTACTTATCTGAAAATTTAGTTGATTTATTATCAGATATTCAAAATCATGTGGAAATTACTCTAACTCGTCAGGGCGTTCCTTGGGCAAAAGTTTTACCTCTTGAGCCAGAAGACTCTACAGTTGAAAAAGCGGGTTTAAATCATGGCTCAATGGCGATCAATGGTGAAGAAGTCTTAGAACCAAGAGTTCCAGGTTTTTGGCAAGGACAAGTTAAGATTTCTGAGGATTTTGATGATACTTTGGAAGAGGTGATTGCTGCTTTTTATGGTGAAGGATAATGAGTTTTTTGTTAGATACTCATATCCTGTTATGGTTCTTAGAAAATGATTCTAAGTTGTCAACTCAGGTACGAGAAGTAATTATTAATCCTAAAAATATAATTTTTGTTAGTGCTATTAGTGCTTGGGAAATTTCGATTAAACAGTCTTTAGGAAAGTTAATAGCTCCTAATAATTTAGAGGAAGCTTTGCGTTTTAGTCGATTAGAGGTTTTAGCGATGAAATTGGCACATGCAATAAAGGTTGCTGATTTGCCAATGCATCATAAAGATCCTTTTGATAGAATGTTAATTGCTCAGGCTTTGGTAGAAGGTCTAACAATAATTACGGTAGACCATAAGTTTAAATTGTATGATGTTCCGTTATTAATAATTGCATAACAGGGGTTTAGATTTAATCTTGTCTTGGCAGATAGTTTATATGGTGAAAGTGGTAAAAATTTTGTAAGTGTCCTCAATGAATTAAATCTTAATTTTCTGGTAGCGATTCGCTCAAATCACAGATAATGGGGAATTACAGACTCGGAAGTAAAATACTCTGATTGGCAAAGATTCAAGCGTGTATTCTCAGATTTAAGTTACGAAAATAGATATAGCAATCCTAAATGATTCATGAACAATTTCTGTTCGGTGTGTTCCCTGTTCCCTGTTCCCTGTTCCCTGTTCCCTTTCCTCACTGATAATTTCTCAACTCAAATAGGATGACTATATGTGGGAAAAAATCAGAAATTAGATATTGGCAAATAACGACAATTATCTGACGGTTGTTTTCAACTTCAAATGCTTGTCAATAATCTAACTCCTTCAATTTTTCAAAACTGCAATATCCCGTATTTCCACTTTTCCTCTGCCTAGAGTGACAAAAGAGGGTTAATAGGGGATGAGGAAAGTAGGGTAATTTTCCCCATCCCCAGTTTTGAATTAAGCTGGATAAATCCGTAACCGCCGATTTGGTTCTTCCCCAAAACTATCAGACTTGAGTCGATAATGTTCTACCAACTCATGCTGCATCTTCCGTACCTTAGAAGAACGGGGTAATAACTCTACAGGCTGTCCTTTAGGAATGACAATCTGCTCCACAGCCAGTCTAGCTTCTTCTAGGGCATCCACCTCATCATCAGTGCCACTGTGTAAAAACAGTTGTAGTTCTAGCTCATCGGTCATTTCCGGATCTTCCATGTTCAGCAACCGCCGCAAACCACGGGTAATCTGGGGAATTGTACTAGCCTTAATCATGTGAATTGGCACATGACGGGCTTTAGCCATTTGCCTGAGTTTCGCCTGGTTTTTCACGTGCGATCGCAGTGCTAAAATTGCATCAGATGTGTCAATGTCTTTAGTCAAAATCACTGGCAGATTTAATACACCAATCACCTGTTCTAGTTGGTGACGACTGACACCATAGGGATAAATATGTAGTGGTAAATCTTCACCATTGGGGCCGGTGTATCTACTGGTCTTGACATCAAAACTCTCAGAATAGTTAAAAGACTCATCTAGCAAGCGGTCAAACTCAGTAGGTGCACTTACCCGCTCCCGTTCTAAAGACAGGGGAGGTAGTGCTACCATTTGTCCTGATGAACGCCAGCCATTAGTTGGTCGCACTGGTGGCAAAGATTCCTCTGTGCTGGGAAACTCCCCACCCAGACCTTTAACCAGGGATAACTGCCGCGTAATGGAAACCTTCCCCTGGTCATCTACGGTTCTAGTTTGTGGGCTAGGCTGACGACCTCTCAGGAGGGTATCTACAGTATCAGCTACACTTTCATGTATTACCCAGCGCTGCCGTTCTAACATTTCCACAGCAATTTCAAAAGTCGGTGGGGCTTTGCGCTCCAGAACCGTTTTTTGACTACCCCGCCTTCTAGCTTCGTCATCCCCTAAAGTCACAGCCTGAATACCGCCAACTAAATCAGAAAGGGTCGGGTTTTTAATCAGGTTGGCAATTTGATTACCGTGAGCAGTACCAACTAACTGTACACCCCGTTCCGCAATAGTCCGAGCCGCTAAAGCTTCTAATTCCGTACCAATTTCATCAATAACGATCACTTCTGGCATATGGTTTTCCACAGCCTCAATCATCACCTGATGCTGTAGTTCCGGTTGTGCGACCTGCATCCGTCTAGCCCTACCAATAGCCGGGTGCGGCACGTCACCATCCCCAGCGATTTCGTTGGATGTGTCAATAATTACTACTCGCTTACGTAAATCATCCGCCAAAACCCGGGCAATTTCTCTTAAAGCCGTGGTTTTACCCACACCTGGTCGCCCCAGCATCAGAATTGATTTACCAGTTTCCACTAAATCGCGGATCATGCCAATAGTGCCGAATATTGCCCGACCCACACGACATGTCAAGCCAATAATTTTACCACTGCGGTTACGGATAGCACTGATACGGTGTAAAGTTAGCTCAATTCCGGCTCGGTTATCTCCGCTAAAAATTCCCACGCGCTGAATACAATCGTCGATTTGTGCTTGAGTCACCGGTGTTTCGCTCAGATACTCAGCTTGATTGGGAAAGCGAGCCTCTGGACAACGCCCAAGATCCAAGACCACTTCTACTAAATTATCTCGTTGGGGATGACTCTCTAGAACTTTCTGCAGGTCTTGGGGTAAAATGTCTAATAACTTTTGAAGGTCTTCTTTAATCGTCATGCTTTCTATGGTGACCTTTTGAGAGATAACGTTTACACTGAAGGCGGCCAAAGTGAAGGAGGAGTTATAGCTCCTGCTATGACTTGATCTGGGAAACTAGGGAATGGGCAAGCTTGACTGCTCGCCAGAGTAATTCGGGTTCTTCTTCCAGGCGCGGTTTGGCCTTAACACTGGTTTGACTCACCTCCTGATTCTCTAACTGTTCGAGCACTGGTGACAGCAGCACACGGGCGTAGCTACCGTAAGCGATGCCAGAAACATGAGCACTGTTGAGAGATTTCAATAGCCCCATTGCTTTTAACTTAGCAACTGTGTAGCTATTAGTGCCACCTGCTAATTGGACATACCCCGGTAAGTTAGCTGTCAAAACTTTCTGCCCTAATTTCACCGTTGCTAAGGTGGTGCCATCCCCAATATCACCACTCATAGGGCGGCCGTCTGTCTGCCAAATTAAGGCACCAGATAAGGGTGTGATTATCTCAGTAATTTCTCGGAGGTAGTCAATTATTCCCTCCCCATCTGGGCAGCTAATGGCTACTAATTGCAGTTGGTCAGCCCATGGTGCAATTGTTTGCCATAGTTGCCTAAATTTTGCCAAATTTCCGACTTTTGTATGAATTTCTAAGGCATCTACTACCTGGGAAATCACTAATGGTGCGATCGCTGTGCCACTGGATATATAGGATTTTGTATAAATTTTATCATATGGGCAAATGGGTAGGCAACGTCCACAGCCGTAACACTTTTGGGCTTCAACCCCCGAAAATTCACTTATACTGTTAAATACGATCGCTTGTGCTGGGCAAATAGTTTCACAGGGTCTAGAGCAATCTGGGGGACACTCACTAGAGTTAAACTCGGCTTTACGAAAATGGGGATCTTCCCCATCGTTCAAGCTCACCATCAAAAAAGGTACATTGCCCTGATAGCTATAACCCCTCAGTTGTGCATCCTTGACCAAACTCTTGGCTACTTGTAACCCTTCCTGGGCCGCTGCGATCACAGCAGGGTCAGCAGCCACATCTATACAGTCAGCACCCGCCAATGTATAGGCTAATGTTAAACTTCTGACGGCCGGCAAATGTTGGTAGCTGGCTCCGCAGATCAGTTTGAACCAGTTTCCTGCTTTCAAGGATTGTAAAGGGGCTAACAAATCAGTCACATTTCTATTATGCTGTTATCAAACTAAAAATAGTAGTCTCGAATATATAAAAAAGTCTTGATTTTCTGAATCTTAAGTTCTTAGTAGTTAGAGTCTCATTGTGTGAATAGTCTGTCAAGCCTCTATAGATAGATATTTGGCTGTGACTATTTGATTTTTTGCATAAATTCATACCTCCTGGTATTCATTGCTGCTGAACAAGAATGAACGCCAGGAATTGAGCGCAATTCCCCATCCGGGGGGTTTGACTGTAATTGAATCTAGGCATACAATAGCGGCTAATTCAGTCCCCCAATATTATTTAGCGGCCAAAAACGGAGTACAGCACGACCGATAATATTCTCCCGGGGAACAACACCCCAGCAGCGGCTGTCATAGCTACTGTTGCGATTATCACCTAAAACTAGGTATGAGTCAGGGGGTATGGTTTGCGTTTGTGCTAAGTATGCTTGCTGGGCGACTGATGTACAAACATCAATTTCTGTGCGCTGCTCGGAGGACAGGTAGCTAAGTTCCTTCAGGGGTTGATTATTAATGTACACTTGCCCATCCTTAAGTTGTACCTTTTCTCCTGGTAGGGCTACTATACGTTTAATAAACGCGTCTTTGTATTGTTCGTTTTGTAGTGTTTGTGTGGGAGAAAAGACGACAATATCTCCGCGCTGTGGTCGAGAAAACCTATATTTCAATTTATCGACAATTATCTTGTCTGCCTTCCACTGGTCGGGAGTACCATTGAGTGTAGGCTCCATAGAGCCAGAAGGAATCCAGCGAGCTTCGGCTACAAAGGTACGAATGCCTAGAGCTAGCACAATGCTTAATACAACTGTTCTAGCTAGTTCGGCAAACCACGAATTATCAGATTGTTGAGCGGAGTTGTTATCAGACACTTGATTTTGCATGAAATTACTGAAAATTTGGCAGGAGGACAGTAATTAACTCGTTGGCGGAGAATATATTCTTTAATCTTAACGAGTAAATTCTGTTTTCTGAGTCGAAGTGATCATTGATCATAAAAGCTTGAAGCCATTAAAAATTAAGTTTTTGTGCTTTGGGATGCCAAAGGTAGTCAGGATATGTAAAAATACATCCCAATCAGGGAAATTAACTGGCAATCAAGTTCATCCTAAAAGCACGAGTATCTGTTCAAATCCTATTAACCTCATGTCATCTCCATATAGTTTACTAATTCGCGGCGCTAATATTATTCTCCCCAATGGTGAGTCAATGGTGGGGGATGTGCTAACGCGCGATCGCCAAATAGTCGAAGTTGCGCCCCAGATTTCCACCACCGCACCAACTACAGAAATTGACGCTCAAGGGTTAACTTTGTTGCCGGGAGTTATTGACCCCCAGGTGCATTTCCGGGAACCAGGCCTAGAATATAAGGAAGACTTGTTTACAGCCAGTTGCGCCTGCGCCAAAGGTGGTGTGACTTCCTTTTTGGAAATGCCTAACACCCGCCCGCTGACTACTACTCAGCAAGCTTTAGATGATAAGTTGCAACGTGCAGCCAGTAAGTGCGTGGTTAATTATGGCTTTTTTATTGGCGCTACCCCTGAGAATCTGCCAGATTTACTTTTGGCAACGCCGACCCCAGGAATTAAAGTTTTTATGGGGTCGATGCATGGTCAGTTACTGATGGATCAAGAAGAGGCTTTAGATGCTATATTTGCTCGAGGCGATCGCCTAATCGCTGTTCATGCGGAAGACCAAGCGAGAATTAACCAACGTCGTCAGGAATTTGCCGGTATTCATGATCCAGCGGTTCACTCTCAGATTCAAGATAATCAAGCGGCACTTTTAGCCACTCAATTAGCCTTAAAACTTTCTCGTAAATATCAACGCCGTCTGCATATCCTCCATATGTCCACGGCGGAGGAAGCTGAGTTACTGCGTCAGGATAAACCAAGTTGGGTGACAGCAGAGGTAACACCACAGCATTTAGTATTAAATACTAGTGCTTATGATACAATTGGCACTTTAGCCCAGATGAATCCACCTTTGCGATCGCCCCATGATAATGAGGTACTGTGGCAAGCTCTGCGCGACGGTGTGATTGATTTTATTGCTACAGACCACGCCCCCCACACCTTGGCAGAAAAGGCCCAAGAATACCCCAATACTCCCTCTGGAATGCCGGGGGTAGAAACTTCTCTACCAGTGATGTTAACTGCAGCTCAGGAAGGTCGTTGTACTGTGTCTCAAGTGGTTAATTGGATGTCTCACGCCGTGGCGGTGGCTTATGGTATCCCCAATAAGGGGGCGATCGCTCCTGGTTACGATGCGGATTTAGTTATAGTAGATTTAAACACCTATCATCCTGTACGCCGGGAGGAACTGTTAACTAAGTGTGGTTGGAGTCCCTTTGAGGGCTGGAACCTCACAGGATGGCCTGTAACCACTATCGTGGGCGGTGAAATTGTTTATGACCAAGGTAAGGTAAATACACAAGTACGGGGACAAGCTTTAAGCTTTATCTAGTGAATTGATTTCGGTGGTTGAGCGAAGTCGAAACCACAATACCCCCTGATATTGTTCCCTTCGACTGCGCTTACCGGAAGATATTGATTTCGGTGGTTGAGCGAAGTCGAAACCACAATACCCCCTGATATTGTTCCCTTCGACTGCGCTTACCGGAAGATATTGATTTCGGTGGTTGAGCGAAGTCGAAACCACGATACCCCCTGATATTGTTCCCTTCGACTGCGCTTACAGGAAGATATTGATTTCGGTGGTTGAGCGAAGTCGAAACCACGATACCCCCTGATATTGTTCCCTTCGACTGCGCTTACAGG